>JADFRH010000014.1 GCA_022561415.1 Planctomycetota bacterium | reverse complement strand
ACACCACCCCAATCCGATTTCGCCGCTACGTGCGTGCGGGGATTCAAATGTGGAACGATGCGTTCCGCGACATCGGCATCGATCAAGCCCTCGTGGTCTACCAGCAGGACGCCAGCACCGGCGCCCACATGGACAAAGACCCCGAGGACGCCCGGTACAACTTCTTCCGCTGGAACGCCAGCGATCAACGCTACGCCATCGGACCGAGCCGAACGAATCCGCTGACAGGCGAGATTCTCGACGCCGACGTCGTGTGGCATCAGGGCCTGACCCGCTCGATCCGAGGCATGTTCGAACGCGCCACCGAAGACGTCGCGGCCGAGACCTTCGGACCGGAAACCCTCGAATGGTTCGCCAGCCACCCGAACTGGGATCCGCGCATCCGGCTGATCTCGCCGCAGCAACGCATGGCGCACGCGGGCGACGGCTCGGCCCGGAACGCAAGACCCGCGTCCCCGTTCGGATCCGCGGACGATCCATGGTTTCGCGCCGGGTCGCAAAGCGCGATGGACGGGGCGTGTCGCATCGGCAACCGAGTTTCTCTGGAGATCGGCCTGGCCGACGCCGCCTTCACGGCCGGCCTGCTCGACGCGGGTGAGGTGGACATGCTCGATGGGCTTCCGGAGAACTACATCGGCCCGATGATCCGATACATCTCCGCGCACGAGGTCGGGCATTGTCTCGGGCTTCAGCACAACATGGCCGCTTCGACATGGAAGTCACTCAAAGAGATCAACAGCCCGGGCTTCAGCGGCCCGATGGTCGCCTCGGTGATGGACTACAACGCGCCGAACATCAACCACGAGATCGGCGAGGTTCAGGGGCCCTACGTCACCGACAGCGTGGGCGTGTACGACAAATGGGCGATCGCCTATGGATACGGCCCGGAAGACGAGATCAAGGACGTGCTGGCCAGGGTCAACGAACCCGGCCACTTGTTCGTCAGCCAGTTGGCCATCTTCTTCGGCGCCGATCCCCGCAACAACACGTGGGATCTCGGGGCCGACAGCCTCAACTTTGCCAGAGAACGCCTCGGCATCGTGCGCAAGCTGCGTGCGTCGCTTATCGAGAAGCAGGTCAAAGACGGCGAGTCGTGGAGCAAAGCGAGGCGGCGCTTCAACATGATCAACGCCTCGCACGTGAGTTCGTTGTTCCTGGCCTCAGTCTGGATCGGCGGCTCCTACATTAACAACAACTTCAAGGGCGATGAAGATCAGCAGACGCCTATTGAGGATGTCTCCGGCGTCAAGCAGCGCGAGGCGATCGAGCTGATCCTCGAGAATTCGTTCGAGGATGATGCCTACGGGATCACGCCGGAACTTCTACGCCATCTCAGTCGGGATTACTGGTGGGATCCGGAAGCACGGCGCGGTATTGCCGCCGATCCGAACTACCCGATCAATGATTTCGTCGGAGGCGTACAGGCCACGGTGCTTACGCTGCTAATGAACCCGACCAAGCTGCGTCGTGTCTACGACAACGAGTTCCGAGCGGACGACTCCGCCGACGCGCTGACGCTCGTGGAGCTTGTGACCACCGTCACCGATGCCGCGTGGCGCGAATGTGCCCAGCCGAAAAAGGGCAAGTACACGGCTCGCTCACCCATGATCTCCGGCTTCCGGCGCAACCTCCAGCAGGAGCACGTGCAGCGGCTCGTGGATCTGGCGCTTCTGAAGAATGCTCGCAGCGCTTCGCTACGAACCGTCGGCACGCTGGCCGCTCACGAGCTGCGCCGTATCGACACGATGGTGGCCAGTGCCGCCAAGGTCAAGCCTGATCCGTATACGGAGGCGCACTTGGCCGACATCCAATCGCGGATCGCCAAGGCGCAGGAGGCGTTCTATACGATTCCGCAATAGCGGCGTCCGCGAATGGCAGAGCGACTTGGCCGCTAACGACTTTGCGTAACAACGAACGTCCGAAGTGCCCCAACTTGGCCAACCAGCAAGCTGGTTCGACCGGTCTACGGGGTATTTCCGGGCGTTCATTCTTTGCGCGGGCTCCTTACGCGGAACTGGAAGCCGGCGATGGGCCTGCCTATCATCAAGCAGCATGGGGGGAGCCAGTGCGCCAATTCGAGTGATCATGCCCCGGAACCGATGCGATCGGGTCCGTCGCCCCAAGGGAGCCGTTGTTGCCGCCGTCGCTATTGGGGGGATGTCGGTCTGCCCGATCATCACGCCGGCCGCTCCCGCGTGTGCCTCATTTCATGACGTGGCGATCGAGCAGGTCATCGGCGGCGTCGACGGCGACACCTCGTCGCAGGCCATTCAACTGCGAATCCGATTTCCCACCGACAACCAGTTCCAATACGCGCGACTGCGGGCGTGGGATGCGGCCGGGCAGAACCCCATCACGATCATTGACTTCAATAGCGCTACGCCGAACGGTGCGCTTGGCGACCGAGTCTTGATCGCGAGCGAGAACTTCCACGCCCATCTCGATTCCCCGCTCGCCTCCGACTTCACGATGACCAACCTGATCCCAGCCTCCTATCTGGCGGCCGGTCGCCTGACGTATGAGAATGGCGACGGGACGATTTATTGGTCGCTGAGCTACGGCGGCTCTGCCTACACCGGTCCGACAATCGGGAGCATGATCAACGACGACGACGGAGACTTCGGTCCACCGTTTGACGGCCCGCTTCCGACTTCCGACACACGCGGTCTACTGTTTCAAGGCAGTGCCACTGATGAAAGCACGACCAACTTCGACGACTACGCGCTGACCCCCGGACCGGCCGTCTTCACCAACAACGCCGGGCAAAGCGCGGCGGTTGTGCCGTGTCCGGTAGCGATTGATCCGATCGCCGGTACGGACTTGAAGGACTTCGCATTGCTACAGAATTGCCTCAGCGAACCGCCAGGTGTCATTGCCACCTGCTGCGAAGCGGCCGACATCAACGATGACCTCACCGTGGACCTGGACGACTACGGTTTCCTCTTCGACGACCTGATCGGTCCGTGATCGTCAGACGCCATAGCGAATTCACCCGCTCACTCACGGGCTAGGGGTTTGCTCGCGCCGGGTTCGACCGAGGCGTGGCGGGCTCGACGGCTCGCGCGAGCGCTCGGCAGATGCGGTCCTGAATCGCTTTGTAAGGTGCGCTCGTGCCGGGGTAGCCGTTGAATAGAACCGCAAACGCGTATCGGCCAGGCAAGCCGGCCGGCAAGCCGGTTCCACCGGCCTCACCGGCGTCGCCCACATAGCCCGCCAGGGCCGTGATGCCTCGCATCGTGCCGGTCTTGGCACGGACGCGCGGGCCGAGTTCCGCGAGCCGCTTGCGAAGTGATCCCGCCTCACCGCCGATCGCGAGGTTGTTCAGGAGAATCGGGCCGAACGCCTGCCTGTCGACCCACGCCAGAAGCGTCACCAACTGTCGGGCGGTGCAGGCGTTGTCGCGGCTCAGCCCCGAACCGTCGGCCACCGCCAGACCGGCCGGTTCCAGGCCAGCCCGATGTGCAACGTGTAGCACGGCCTCCCTGCCCGTTTGCCAGCTTCCACGCGGGTCCACCTGCCCGGTTTGCAACGCCCAGGCATACCCCGTTCGTTTGAAGACGCACTCGGCGAACATGTTCTGGCTGTTCCTGCCGACTCTCGCGAGTACGTCTGACAGTGATGTCGCGCTCTTCGCGACGATCGTTAGGTCTTTCGGGAGCGATCCGTCCGCCCGGCGAACCCGCCTACGAACCACGTCCCCGGCGATCGTGATCCCTTTGTCCTGCAGCACCGTACGCAGTGAATCGGCAAACAGCTTGCCCGGATCAGGAAATGAGACCGGCCCGAAAGCCCATCGCTTGCGGCAGTGCCCACTGATCCGGTAGGAAAACGAATCGTGGGGGTGTCGCAGCACGGGGTCGCCTTTTCCACCCGATACGCACTTGTTCACGATCTCCACCAGGCTGTTTTTCGGCACGAAGGAAACCAGCACGGGGTCACCGGCCCGTGCCGCAGGCGTAATCGTGATGTCGATGCAGTTGTCGTTGAAGTTAAGCGCTCCGATGGGCGCCGCGTACCAGTTGTCGAGGTCGCTCTGCTCCCACGACGGATGAACAAATTGAGCGTCGAAGATTGACTCGTCGATGACCAGATCGCCGGGGATGGTCGTCACGCCGCGCACGGCGAGCACATCGGCCCATCGCTCGAGCTCCGCCGTGATCGATTCGCCCCGCGATCGCAGCAGCTTCCGGTCGCCGGTTGACGGATCGCCGTCACCGATCGCGATCAGGTTGGTACCGTCGGTCGCAAGAACCGTCTCGAACTCAAACCCCGGCCCCAACAGGGCAAGGGCCGTCACCATCGTAAACAGCTTCATACTGCTGGCCGGCGTAAGCGACTTGTCGGCGTGATAGGCGAGAATCGTCTCTCCAAAACGTAGGTTGACCACGCAAGCACTGACTCGCGTCTCCGTATGGGGTAGCGCAGAGAGCGCGGACCGAAGCTCTCGCTCGAGCGCCGACTGCCCGGCTGCGAACGTAACGAGCACGGCCTGAGCGACGAGCGCAGCCAAGGCGACGTGCGACACTCGGTTCATGCGAATCTTGATCCACTGCCCATTCATGTTTGGGTTTCCCAACGACACAAGGGCGTTGATCGTAGGTGCGCACGGTACAATATCAAGCCGGGTAGAGCGCGTGCGGTTCGACACCTCGCAGCGTGGAAACTATAGTCATCCCGATCGAGACCCCGTCACGGGAACGGTTTCTGTCTGTTGTGAATGCCTCGATGTCGATAGCACCGACCCATACGAGCGCGAAGACTGCCGGCGAGGGAACGGGCGATGCATTCAACATCGCGTCGTACCTGCCGCGCATGGCCGCGAGCCATCCTGAGCAGGCGGCTGTTGTCCTCGCGGGATCGAAAGACCGGCACGATGCGCGTCTCAGCTTTGTCGAACTCGAGCGACTGACCAATCGCTACGCCAACGGGCTGGTCGGTGCCGGTTTCGAGCGCGGTATGCGTACGCTTCTCATGGTCCGGCCCGGCTTCGACTTCATCGCCCTGGTCTTCGCACTGTTCAAGATCGGGGCCGTGCCGGTCATGATCGACCCCGGCATGGGCGCCCGCCGCATGCTCGAGTGCCTCCGATCGGTGGATTTGCAGGGGTTCGTCGGCATCCCGCTGGCCCACTTCATGCGTGTGCTGCGCCCGAGATCGTTCCGAGCGGTCAAACGAGTCGTCACGGTGGGCCGCCGCTGGTGCTGGGGCGGACCCACGCTCCAATCCATCTCTCGAACCGCAGTGGACGACTTCGACTTCATCAAGACGCGTCGCGACGAGACGGCGGCCGTTCTGTTCACCTCCGGAGCGACCGGCCCGGCCAAGGGCGTCGTTTACGAGCATGGCATGTTCGACGCACAGGTGCGCAGCATTCAAGCGACCTACGGCATAAAGCCGGGCGAGGTCGACCTGCCGACGTTTCCCCTGTTCGCCCTGTTTTCCACGGCTATGGGCATGACCGCCGTGATCCCTGATATGGATCCTTCACGACCCGGGTCCGTGGATCCGAGCAAGATCGTCAACGCGATACGCAGCCACGGCGTGACGACCACGTTCGGCTCACCCGCGCTGTGGCGACGCGTGGCCGACTTCTGCGTCGAGCGAAGGGTCAAGCTCCCCTCGTTGCGCCGGATTTTGATCGCCGGTGCTCCGGTCTCGACGGAGCTGATCGAGAAACTGCATCGCGTAATCGGCGAGGAGGCGGACGTTCACACTCCTTACGGCGCAACCGAGTCGTTGCCCGTGGCGTCGATCGGCGGGCGCGAGCGCCTCGGCGAGTGTGCCACCAAGACTCGCACCGGTGGGGGGATTTGCGTCGGCAAGCCGCTGGGCGGCGTCGATCTGCGAATCATTCGAATCACCGACGACGCGATCCCGACGTGGCGCGACGACCTCACGATTCCCGATGGCGAGATCGGCGAAATCGTCGTGTCCGGTCCGGTCGTCACGAGAGAGTACTTCGGCCTGCCGGAAGCGACGCGACTGGCCAAGATATCCGACGGCGACCGAATCCGGCACAGAATCGGCGACGTGGGCTATCGCGACGGCGATGGGCGAATCTGGTTCTGCGGGCGCAAGGCCCATCGCGTCGAGACGAACGGCGGAACACGGTTTTCAGTTTGTTGCGAAGCGATTTTTAACGAGCACCCGGACGTGAATCGCTCCGCGTTGGTCGGCGTCGGTTCGTCGACGATCCGAAGAGCGGCGATCGTTATCGAGCCGCTTCCGAGGCGATTCCCCAAGGGCATGCGGACCCTACGGTTCCGTGAGGAGCTGTTGGAACTCGGCCGGACCAACCCCCTGACCGAGACCATCCGCGACGTTCTGTTTCACAAGAGTTTGCCGGTGGACATTCGGCACAACGCAAAGATCAATCGCGAAGCGCTGGCCGGGTGGGCCGCGGAGCGCCTCCGATGAGGGCGCTGGTCACCGGCGGCGGCGGCTTCGTCGGTACACGCATCGCGCAGATGCTCGCCGAGCGCGGCGACGACGTGCTCGTCCTCGGCCGCAACCGCTACGCCCACCATGACGCGGCCGGAATCGCAACCGTTCAGGCCGATCTCCGCGACGCTGGTGCGGTGGCACGGGCGTGTACCGGCGTCGACGTTGTCTTTCACGCGGGTGGTCTGACCGGCGTCTGGGGCAAGCGCAAAACGTTCCACGAGATCAACGTAGGCGGCACCTCAAATGTGATCGAAGCGTGCAGGCGAAACGGCGTCGGAAGGCTAGTATTTACAAGTTCGCCGAGCGTTGTCTTTGGAACGGACGATGTCTGCGGTGCGGATGAGAGCCGGCCCTATCCCGCCCGATACCTGGCCGTCTATCCCGAAACGAAGGCGGAGGCGGAGCGCGCCGTACTCGCGGCAAACGGTCCGGACCTCAGCACCGTGGCCATTCGCCCGCACCTGGTTTGGGGGCCGGGTGATTCGCACCTGATCCCGCGTGTGCTCGCACGGGCCCGCGCGGGGCGCTTTCTCCAGGTCGGCGACGGGAAAAACCTGGTGGACATCACTTACATTGACAACGCGGCTGAGGCCCACTTGCTCGCCGCCGACGCCCTCCTTCCCGGCTCGCCGTGTGCCGGAAGGGCCTATTTCATCAGCCAGGGCGAGCCCGTTTTGTTTTGGCCCTGGATCAACGGGGTTCTCGCCGCCATCGGCGTTCCACAGGTGTCCAAGGCGATTTCATACAAGAAGGCCCACCGAATCGGCGCCACGCTCGAGTTCGTCTATCGCTGCATGAGAATCCAGAAAGAGCCCATTATGACGCGATTTGTCGCTTCACAGCTCGCAAAGTCTCACTATTTTGACATTTCGGCCGCTAGGAGAGATTTGGGGTACATACCTCGCATCTCAACCGAGGAGGGTGTGCGACGGCTGGCGGCCGCGATACTCGAGAAAGGGCCTGGATAAGCACGGCACATCTGGGGGATCGGGGCTGGGTGGCTCGCGCCGATGTTTCGATTGCCGTCGCCCGTGCGCATCTCCGCACGCAATCACCCGTCGGGCGAACTTCAGGGGCGGAGCCCGTTTCCACGCCGGCGGTTTCCAGCTATTATCCGGGTTTTCAACGTCTGCCGGCACCGCGGAATCGAGGGTCCGGCCAGTGGGTACCGGTCGAGACAAAGTGAATGTCGGTAGATAGCAGGGTCGTCATCACGGGAGTGGGGCTCACGTCCCCCAACGGAGATTCACCGGAAGCGTTCCGGAAAAGTCTGCTCGGTGGGGTGTCCGGCATCACCAAGATCGAGACTCGGTTCATGGGCTCGGTTGCGGCCGGGGTCTGCCATTTCGACGAGTTCGCACATGAGACCCGCAAGGAACGCCGCCGCGGGACGCGGGCCGGTTCAATTTCGATTTTCTGTGCCCATGAGGCCCTGATCCGTGCCGGGATTGATCCGGCTTCTATCGACCTTTCGCGGGTGGGAACCTACCTGGGCATCACCGAGCACGGCACGGTCGAGACGGAAAACGAGATTGACCTGATTCGTCAATACGACTACGATGTCAGATACTGGTCGCATCATCACAACCCCCGGACGGTGGCGAACAACCCGGCCGGCGAGGTGACGATGAATTTGGGGCTCACGGGGCCCCATTACACGATCGGGGCAGCGTGTGCTGCGGGCAACGCGGGGCTGATTCAGGGTGTTCAGATGCTTCGCCTCGGCGAGGTCGATCTCGCGCTGGCGGGCGGGGTGTCGGAGTCGATCCACTCGTTTGGCATCTTTGCGAGCTTTGCCAGCGAGCACTCGCTGGCCGAGCACGACGATCCAACGAAGGCGTCGCGCCCGTTTTGCAGGGATCGAAACGGCATCGTAGTGTCCGAGGGTGGGTGCATTTTCGTGCTGGAACGGCTCGATGATGCTAAGAAACGCGGTGCGGCGATCGTCGGCGAGATTGTCGGCTACGCCATGAACTCCGACGCGACCGATGCGGTTCTGCCGGATGTGGAGCGGCTCGCGACGTGCATGAGGTCGGCCATCGCCAAAGCGAAGATTTCGCCGCAAGATGTCGATATTGTAAGCACGCACGCGACGGCGACCGAACTGGGCGATCCGCAGGAGGCCAAAGCCCTGCGATTGGTCTTCGGTGACAGCGGCGATGTTTTCGTCAACAATACGAAGAGTTTCATCGGGCACGCGATGGGGGCGGCCGGCGTGCTGGAGTTGGCCGGCAACCTGGCGGCGTTTGACGATGGGGTCGTTCACCCGACCATCAATATTACGGAGGTCGATCCGGATTGTGCCGTGCATAACCTGGTCGTGAATGAACCGCGAGAGATAGGCGAAGTCGATTACATCCTGAACAACTCGTTTGGGATGCTCGGCATCAACTCTGCGGTTGTGGTCGCGAAGTATCGCGGCTAGTGCGTGCGTTGTGCGGTAAAGTCGAATAGAATACAGAGTTCCCAAGAACCATGAGCAGCCAAGAAGTCAAGCGACTCGTTTTGGACATCATTGCGACGGTGGCGCCCGACGCCGATTTGTCGACTCTCAAACATGACGTTCGTTTGCGTGACCAACTTGACATGGATTCCATGGATTTCCTCGACATCGTCATGGAGCTGCGAAAGCGGTACAAAATCGAAGTGCCCAAGGAGGATTACGCGCACCTTGCTTCGCTCGACAGCTGCGCCTCCTATCTTGCGCCCAAGTTCGCGACCGTTGTTGTGTAAGCCGCCCTTCGGCGCCCGCTACGGTCTATGCCCTTCCGCATTCGGCGCTCCCGTCGAGGGTGAGCGAATCCTCCCATGCGGATTGCCATGCACTACGACGTTGTAATCATCGGGGCCGGTATGTCGGGGCTGGCCGCCGGCATTCGCCTGGCCTATTTCGACAAGCGCGTTTGCATCGTCGAGCGGCACTACGCTTACGGGGGACTGAACTCCTACTACACCCTCGGCGGACGCAAGTTCGACGTCGGTCTCCACGCGGTTTCCAATTTCGTTCCGCCGGGCGTGCGCAACACGCCGCTCCCCAAGCTGCTTCGTCAGCTCCGCATCGATCGAGACGAATTCGACCTGCGCCCACAGGGGTTTTCCGAGGTGCGCTTCCCAAGCCATCGCCTGCGATTCACCAACGATGTCGAGCGTCTGATCCAAGAGGTTGCCGAGCAGTTCCCCCGGCAGATCGACAACTTTTACCGACTCATCGAGGCCGTCCGCGCCTTTGACGATCGACGGCTCGACGCACCGTACGAATCCACGCGGGCGGCACTCGGCGGCTTTCTCGACGATCCGCTTTTGATCGAGATGCTGCTGTGCCCCATCATGTACTACGGCAGCGCCGAAGAGCATGACATGGATTTCCTCCAGTTCGTCATCATGTTCAAGGCCATCTTTCTGGAGGGCTTCGCCCGGCCGCCCGACGGCGTTCGGACGATCATCAAGACGCTCGTCAGGCACTTTCGCGCCTGCGGCGGGAAACTGAAAATGCGATGCGGCGTCGACCGGATCGAGGTCGACCGCGATCGCGTGACCGGCGTTCGACTTGAATCGGGCGAGACCTTGTCGGCCGACGTCGTGCTTTCGTCGGCCGGGTATCACGAGACCATGCGGCTCTGCGGCCAGGACGCGGTCGATCGCGATTCGAGCGGACCCGGGCGGCTCTCCTTTGTCGAGTCCATCGCGGTGCTGGATCGACCGCCCGCGAAGCTGGGTCACGCGGCGACGATCGTCTTTTTCAACGACGCCGAAAAGTTCACCTACGCCAAACCCGACGGCCTGGTGGATCTGCGGAGTGGGGTCGTCTGCTGCCCGAGCAACTACGACGGCCACGAGGGAATGACCGAGAGCCTCTTTCGCGTCACCTGGATGGCGAACTACGACCTGTGGACGGGGCTGGACGAAGATGCCTACGCCGCGGCCAAGCGAGACTGTAAGGTGTCATTTCTTGCACAGGCTGAGACGTACGCCCCCGGGCTGGGCGAGCACGTGGTCGCCACCGACATGTTCACACCGCGTACGATCGAGCGATTCACCGGTCACATCAACGGGGCCGTGTATGGTTCGCCTCAAAAACACCGTGACGGTCGAACGCACCTGAAAAACCTGTTCCTGTGCGGGACGGATCAGGGCTACGTCGGTATCATCGGGGCGATGCTCAGCGGCATCATGATGGCCAACAACCACGTTTTGATGGACACGTAGGGCTGGGGCTTATGGCACGGGACCGTCTGGAAGGTGTGAAGGATCGTTACGACGTGATCGTCATCGGCGCCGGGCTTGCCGGGCTGACGGCGGCCAATTCGCTCGCCAAAAGCGGGCGGTCGGTGCTGTTGCTCGAGCAGCACTACAACTACGGTGGCATGGCCACCTGGTTTCGACGCAAGGGCGGGCACATCTTTGACATCTCTCTGCACGGTTTTCCGATCGGGATGATCAAGAGCTGTCGTAAGTACTGGACCAAGGAGATCGCCGATTCGATCGTCCAGCTCAAGGGCATCCGATTCGACAATCCCCAGTTCTCGTTCCAGACCACGTTCGATCGCGTCGACTTCACCCGCCTTCTCATCGAAGAGTTCGGCATCGAGGCCGACACCATCGAACGGTTCTTCGACACCGCGCGTGACATGAACTTCTACGACGACGACCGGATGACCACGCGGGAGTTGTTCGAACAGTTCTTTCCCGGGCGATCCGACGTCGTGCGGCTTCTCATGGAGCCGATTGCCTATGCCAACGGCTCGACCTTGGACGACCCGGCCATCACCTTCGGCATCGTCTTTTCCAACTTCATGAGCAAGGGCGTCTACATCTACCAAGGCGGCACGGACAAGCTCATTCATCTGATGAAGCGGGAGCTCGAGCGCAACGGGGTGGATCTGCGCAAGCAGGCGCAGGTGGAGCGGATCGTCGTCGAGGGCGGTCGGGCACGCGGCGTTATGGCCAACGGTCGCCGTATCGATGCCGACGTCGTTCTCTCTAACGCCAACCTCAAGACGACCATCGAGAAGCTCGTGGGCTACGAGCACGTTTCCAAAGCGTTCGCCGAAGAGGCCAGGGCCGTTCGGCTGAACAACAGCAGTTGTCAGGTCTACATGGGAATCCGAAAGGGTGAGACGGTCGATTACATCGGTGATCTGCTCTTCACGTCGGTGAAAGAGGAGTTCGACTCGACGGCGCTGTGCGCCAAAGACATCACCAGCCGCACGTTCTCGATGTACTATCCCGACACCCGGCCCGGCTCGGACCGCTACGCCATCGTTTCGTCCACCAACGCGAACTGGGGCGACTGGGCCGACCTTACGCCGGAAGAGTACGCACAAGCCAAAGAGCATTTGATCGAGACGACGCTCACCGCGCTCGAGAAATACCTTCCCGACATTAGATCGAAGATCGACCATGTCGAGGCCTCGACCCCGCGAACGTTCCAGCATTATACGCAGCAGATGCACGGGGCGACCTTCGGCACCAAGTTTGAGGGGCTCAAGGTCAGCATGGACTTGCCCAAGCAGTTGCCCGGCCTGTTTCACGCGGGTTCCGTCGGCATCATCATGTCCGGCTGGCTCGGCGCGATCAACTACGGTGTCATCGTCGCCAACGAGGTTGAAAGCTTCTTCTACGCGGAAGAGTCCAAGGCCGAGGCGGACGGGGAGCGGGTGTCGGCATGAACACCGCGATCGGCATTGACGCCATTCCGCATCGCCCACCGTTTCTCTTCGTCGATGACATCATCGAGGTAACGGGCGAACGCATCGTGACGCAGAAGCGAGTCGATCCGGACATGGAGTGCTTTCGCGGCCACTATCCGGGTAACCCGATCATGCCCGGCGTGCTGCTCTGCGAGTGCTGCTTCCAGGCCGGCGCTCTGCTGATCGCGCATCAGCTCGACCCAGGCGATTGGGAGGGCGTGCCGGTGCTCACCCGCATCAAGGACGCGAGGTTCAAGCGAATCGTCCGCCCGGGCGAGACGATCAAGGTCGAAGTGACGTTGGACAGCGAACTCGGCGGCGCCTATTTCATGACCGGTCGCGCGAGCGTTGATGGCAAGCAGGCCGTGCGCGTCGAGTTTGCGTGCATGCTGGTTGATAACAAGGAAAACGACCAGTGAGCTTTCTCGATCTAGCCGGCAAGACGTTCGTCGTATTCGGCGTGGCCAACAAGCGCAGCGTCGCCTATCACGTCGCCCGCCGCCTCAAGAGCGAAGACGCCAACGTCGTCTACAGCGTGCGATCCGAGGCGCGTCGTGACAGCCTTAAGGACTTGCTCGAAGGTGGTGAGATACACGTCTGCGATGTCGACGACGAGAATCAAATCAAGGCACTGGCCGAGGCTGTCGGGGCGAAGCATCCCAAGATCCACGGCATCGTTCACTCGATCGCATTCGCCAATTACGAATCCTTCTCCGGCGTGTTCCACGAGGTCCGCAAGCAGGACTTCCTGCAATGCGTCTCGGTGAGTTGCTTCTCGCTGATCGCCATCGCCAACGCATTCAAGGCGTTGCTTGATCGCGAGGCCAGCGTCGTTACGATCTCCATCTCCACCACGCGCATGGCCGTCGAAAGCTACGGCTACATGGCGCCCGCCAAGGCGGCCCTCGATTCGTCGCTCGCGTTTCTCGCCAAGTCATTCAGCCGCGACTCGCAGGTGCGGTTTAACGCGGTCTGCGCCGGGCTGCTCAAGACCAGCGCGTCGGCGGGGATTCCCGGATACATCGAACACTACATGTTCGCCGAGCGTGCCATCCCGCGAAAAAAGGGCCTGACCACGCCGGAAGTCGCGGACACGGCCCTGTTTCTTCTGAGCCCGCGAGCCAGCGGCATCAACGCGCAGGGCATCGTCGTGGACGCCGGCATGAGCATCAACTACTTCGATCCGGAAATCGTCGAGCACACCGTCCGCGGTGTGTGGCCGACCGACGGTGCGTGACCCTGCACCCGGTCATCATTCCGATTCCCCTCGAATCGACGCCGCGTTCTCCCCGCCAGGTCGAGGTGCAGCGTGAATACGCTCGACTCGCCTTGCGGCACGCGGCCAAGCTAGCTTGCGCGCCGCTCGAGGGCTGGCGAAAAAACGACCGCGAGGTACCGCAGCCCAACGAAGGTTTCCATTGGTCCGTGACGCACAAGCAAGAGTACGCGGCGGCCGTGGTCGCCGACACGCCGGTCGGCATCGACATCGAACGCATCGAGCCGCGTAAGCGAAAGCTGCACGATTCACTTGCGGGCGGGGATGAATGGGCCATCATGGGCGACCGGTCCTGGTCGTCGTTCTTTCGGCTTTGGACGGCCAAGGAGGCGATCCTCAAAGCCGGCGGCGTCGGCATTGCCGATCTGCTTCGCTGTCGCCTGCAATCGATCGAAGCGCGGTCAAGCATGACGTTTCGCTACAAGGACGCTAAGTGGCAAACCGCGCATTACTTCCACCAAGAGCACGTGATCGCGGTCACGAGTGGCTCAAACAAAATCGAGTGGCACGTGTTGCCGACAAAGAACTGACCATCCAAAAATGACAACTGACAACTGTCTTCTCTTCACTCTTCACTATTGACTCTTCACTACGATGTCTTCCTCCATCCCGATTATCCTAGCGGTCGCTGCTCTGATCACTTCCATCGTCTCAGCCATTCTCGGCATGGCCGGCGGCGTGATGCTGCTGGCCGTGATGCTTTGTTTCATGTCGCACGCCGACGCGATTCCGACCCACGCGGCCGTTCAGATCGCCAGCAACGGAACGCGCGTCCTCGCGTTTCTGCCGCACGTTGATCGCCCCGTGCTGGGGCGGTTCGTGATTGGTGTCGTCCCCGGCGGGGCGGTCGGTGTTTTTCTCCTGTGGTGGCTGGGGCAGATTGAAGAGGGCGAGCCCTACCTGAAGACGCTGATCGGCGCGTACATCCTGCTGGCGACTCATGTGCCGTCGCGGCTGCCGAAGCTGGAGACGTCGACAAATCTGCGCGGCTTCACGCTGACCGGATTCCTGGCGGGCACGGCCGCTCTGACCGTCGGGGCGGTCGGGCCGTTAATTGCACCCGTCTTCACGCGCCGAGGTTTCGTCAAGGAACGGCTCATAGCGACCAAGGCCGTTTGCCAGCTCACCACGCACGCGATGAAGATCCCGGCGTTTCTGCTGCTTCGCGATTTGGACGTGACCCGTCTGGGTACCGTGGCGCTGGTGATGGTCGTGATGGTGATCCCCGGCACGCTGATCGGCAAGCGGATTCTCCGCGGCGTTCCTGAGCGGCATTTTCGCATTGCGTTTCGCGCCGCGCTGACGCTGGCCGGGCTGAAGATACTGATCTTCGATGGTCTTCGTGAAATCGTGCTATGATGAATTGCCCTCAGAGAAAGAGCCCGTAGTTCCGATGAGCCGATCCGAGCGAGTTCGCGTATTTCGTTTCGCGTCGATCGCCTGCGCGCTGGGTACGGGGCTATTGCTCTGCGTTTATCTCTGCGCCGAGTGGCTTGGGATTTCGCCCGAGGCGGCGCGCTGGTGTTTCATGGCCTCGATCGCCCTTTTCGCATTGGCGATCACATGCCGAATCGCACGCGTACCGAACAAGAAGCGCACCCAGGGAAAGGGCAAACCCTGCGTCAACTGCGGGTACGATCTGCGCGGCAACACCTCCGGCATCTGCCCCGAATGCGGCGGCCTGGCCCACTACAAACGAAGCCACCCGTGAGCGTCAGCGACGAAAAAAGTGTGGCGTAGGCAAGTGCGCGCCGCCATGACGAGCCGGCGGCGACGGATGACCGATCGTGTTGAAAATCGAGACGGAAAGACTAGAGATCGTTGCTGAGGATTTGTCGCTTGCGCGGGCGGGCGTCGAGGGGCGTGAGGCACTCGCGGCGGGGCTCTCCGCAACCGTCCCCAACGACTGGCCACCCGAAATCATGGCTGGAGCGACGGGGTACTGGGTGCCCCATCTCGAGAAAAACCCAGATCTCGTAGGTTGGGCGGTCTGGCACATCATCCGAAAGGAGGATCGGATACTCATTGGCGGCGCCGGGTTCAAGGGAATGCCCGATGCCGGCCGCGTTGACATCGGCTACGCCGTTCTCGACGCCTTTCAACGCAGGGGTTACGCCACGGAGGCCGCCGGCGCACTCATTGACTGGGCCTTCTCCGACCCGCGCGTCGATCGCATCGTGGGTGAAACTCTCCCCCACCTGTCCGCATCGATACGCGTGATGCAGCGTCTCGGCTTCGAACTCGTGGATAAGAGCACCACGGGGCACGGCGGCGAAGAAAACGTCGTGCGCTACGTCCTGAATCAATCGTGTGTCTGAATCATCAGGAAAGGCGTTGGCTTGGCCGCGTCCCGGCTCGCCGGATCTTGAAGCGTGCGATGAACACAGCCCGACCTACCATTCCGTAGAATCGGACTGCGCGTTTTCGAGATCGTCCGGTGTGGCCGGTTCGCTCACGCGGTAACCGCCGTCGAGCCAACGAGCCGAGTTCACCATCTTGCATCGTGCGCAGCAGAACGGGTGGAAAGGAATCCTCTTCTTTGCGGGCGGTCGGAAGCGGGATTCGCCGGAAGTTCCCCGCGATATCCCGCTTCGCCGGACCGCCACGCGTTTCTGTAGGTCCGATCTGATTTCGAGACCGCGGCTACGCCGGCGTAATCCGGCGGCGAGCCCGTCCGACCGCGATGGTACCCGCAACGAGCATGAGCAGAGCCATGGCCATCAGCCCCCATTGGGACACGGTGGGAATGTCGTCTTTCGGTACCTCCTTCTTCTCCTTTGGGTGCGGCTTGACGTCGGCAGCGTCAATGTTATCCAGGGCAGGGTCCAGCCCCATCGCGGCGGCTGGGATGAACAGTGAGAACGTACCGTCGAAATCCGTGTAGAAGATGTCGGCTGGCGATGCGCCGAGCGCTACCAGCGTGGGTGATCCGCGACCCAGCGAGAACAGCGCCTCATCCGCAGCATTCGGTTGGAGTACGCCATCCCGGCGTTGGTGCAACAAACGGTGTGTGGCCCGCTTCGGTATCTGAAAGGACAAGGGCGTCAATCGTGTCCGCCGCCACCAACCCCATGTCGGCCGGCACGGCGTATATGCCGAAGTTTCCCGGCTCAAACAAGCCGGCGCCATTCACATAAATCGTGGCCGTGTCGCCACCCAGGGCACCATTGGCCGGTCCGGAAAGCGTGCCGAACCATAACAAGCCGGCCGTTTTTTGGACCTCGTCCTTGAGTTCCAGTCCGGTCACTTCGTCGTCAACGGCTCCGCCAAACGCTGGGGCCAGTCCCAGTTCATTGCTATCCACGACCAACACGTATGTTCCCGGAAGAGCGGGCGCCTGTATGACGTCGACGTAACTCCCGAACGGAGGCGTGACGGACGCGAACACGTTCGCACCGACCGACGCCGCGCCGAAACACACGCCGACCGAAGGCGGCGAGGCTTTGTCCAGTGAGAAGTAAATATTCCCTGGACCTTTGCCGTACACCACGATCAGCGGGATCGTTCCGTCCTGGCCATAGGAGAAACTCGTAATGGCGTCGGCCATCACGAAGTCGGGAAAGGGTCCGACCCCTACGCCGGTCAACGAGCCGCTCAGGGTGTTTGATCCATCCGGCGACCCGGGACGCGCCCCACCCGGTCCGCCGCCGCTGCGCGACACGTACACGGTAACGTCAAGGCGCGGATCCGCGGCCGTCGCGTCTACGTTAACCTGGTTCGGCAGGCCGTTCGCCAATCCAACAGAAGCGCTGCTGACCGTGAACGAGACCGGGCAGCTTAGCGGGGGGAGCATGTCCGGCGTACCGGTTGGCACGGTGGTGGCGCCATGCCCGGCGCTGAGCAGCCTACCGACGGGGATACCGGTCGCCGTGAAAAAGGTCGAGCCCATGAACGACGGATCGTGCATGTAAGTGGTGGCGGAGGTCGTAATACTCGGCGGGAAGCCAAGCAATTCCTTCTTGCGG
>JADFRH010000216.1 GCA_022561415.1 Planctomycetota bacterium | reverse complement strand
TGATCCTCGGCCCAAGGTCGTGGTATGTCGATTCGGTTTCGGGCATGATTCGCGTGCCGTGCATGGTTATGGCAATCGCTCGAAACAGTTGACGCAGTTCGCGGCGATGGCGCTTCTGTTTGAAAAGGCGCACCGCCTTGTCGCATGCCTCGAACAATTGTTTGTCGAGTTGGAAATCAGTATCGCGCGGTGCAGGTAAGTAGACGGGAAGCGTGGGGAACAGGTGCTTGACCCGAGTGTTGTAGCCTAGCAGCCCCGGGCGCTGTATCACAAGCCCATTATTGTGAAAGCGAATGGGAAGCGCCTCGAAATAGTCCGCGTTATGCACGGTCTTAGCCCACTCGTGATAACAATTCAGCGCTGTGCCGCCCGTGATATGGCACAAGGCCACGACATCTCGGCAGACTCGCGGGATACCATCAGGGATTAGGGCGTCGGCATCTGATTCCGGGACAAGCACGACGCCAACGCGGTCGAGTTCGTTTCCGTGGCTATCGCGGCAGTTTGATGCTACGGCCAAGATCGCTTTCCGATCCTTCGCGGGGGTTATCGAATACTGATCCAGATGTCGCGTTGTACAGAACACGACGCCTGCGCAAGTGACGGGATCGCGAATCGGCATGGCTGGCAATACCGAATGAGTAATGAACTTGCCTTTGGCATTACCCGTCATCCTGCCCAACTCCGTAGCTCTGCGCTGAGTTTGCGTGTCCGACCGGTGGGCGGCGGCACGCCGCTCCCTAACGGTCGCGGTACGGAAAGTTTTCCGCTCTTCACTCTCTACTCCGTCCCCAGTCTTTCCGGCATGTCGGCCAGGATGTAGGCAACGGTGGCGAGGACGGCCACGTTCTGCGACAGGAGGTCTGGGTCGATCTTGTCGATTGTGTCGGCCGGGGTGTGGTGGTAGTCGAAGTAGGTCGAGCCCTCGACGCGGTGGCCTATCAGCACCACGCCGGCGCCTCGCATGGCGCTGATGTCTGCCCCGCCGCCGCCCGTCTTGGCGTCGAGCCCGCTGATCGAGTCGGGAATCAGCGACAGAATCTCCTTCATTTGCCGAACGGCCACGGCTTCGCGATCCTTGTCGGTGCAGCTCAATCCGTATCCTCGCGGGGCGAAGGCGCCGCTGTCCGATTCGATGGCCGCGATGTGGTTCTCGAGCTCGTTTTCGTGGTCCTTCGCATAGGCCCGGCCGCCGCGCAGCCCGTTCTCCTCGTTCGTCCACAGGACCACCCGGATCGTGCGCCGGGGGATCATGTTCAGCTTTCGCAGGACGTTGATCGCCTCCATGGCCATGACGCATCCGGCGCCGTCGTCGTGGGCGCCATGCCCCACGTCCCACGAGTCAATGTGTCCGCCGATGACGATGATCTCGTCCGGCAGCTCTCGCCCGCGAAGCTCGGCGATGGCATTGCCCGAGACGGCATCCGGCAGCGTCTTGGCACTCATCCTCAGATTGACCACCGGCGTCACGCCGCGCGCCTGCAACCGCGCGAGCAACTCCGCGTCTTCAACGCTGATGGCCGCGTGGGGAATCTTTCGCTCGGCGTCGCCGTAGCGCATCGCCCCGGTGTGCGGCGTGCGAAGGCTGTTGGCCGTGACCGAGCGCATGAGTGATGCGACCGCACCCTTCTGAGCTGCCAGCCGGGCGCCTTGCGTTCGATACCTGACCGTCGCGCCGTAGCCGGCGCCGTGCTCGGGGTCGTACGGAGGCATGACCTTGTTGAACAGAACGATCTTGCCGGGAACCTGATCCGCGACGGCGTTCAGCTCGTCTTCATCGGAAACGACGATGACCGGCGCGGTGATCCCGCCAGCGGGCGTAGAGACCGATCCACCAAGACCGAGCATGTGGAACGGCACATAGCGGGGTGACACCATGGCGGCCGACTCGAGACCGCGCACCCAGTGCGGAACCATGACCCTCTCGCGATGGGCGTTTTGCTGACCGTCTTTTTTCATGGCGGCGACGGCCCAGTCGATCGCCTTTTCCAGGCCGGCCGAGCCGCTGAGCCGGTGCCCGATGTTCACACAGAGGTGCTCGAGTTTGTTGTAGGCGTCGTTGCCCTCAAGCGTCGCCGTAACGATTCGCTTGGCCGCTTCGCGGTATTGCTGTGTCAGCGGCCCGTTGACGACATCGTCGCCGCGTGCCACCGAGACGAAAGTGCCGGATGGAGTCGTACAGGCAAGGATCAACGTTAAAACGGCTGCGGTTGGATGAGACATCGTGATTCCTGTTTGATGCGGGACCCGAAACGAACGAAGAAAACGGCAGCCGACCGAGTCGGTCGGTCGGCCGGCGGTGATTGTATCCGCGGCGTCCCGGTTTGCCAAAGCCGATGCCGGGTACGTACAATTCGAGCCATCCTCCGCTGGTGGACCTGCTATGCACCGGCCACGAAGGGACGTGACTGCCCGACGAAATCGGGTCGATAAGACCTCTGATGCAACGAAAACCAACGGCACTGAATCTGGCATTGCTCGCGGCCATCGTGGTCCTGGCCACGCCGAGCACGGCACACGCCTACATCGGTCCCGGTGCGGGCATTGCGCTGGGGACCACGTTGTTTGCGTTTTTCGCAGCGTTTTTTTCAGGGCTGGCGGCTTTCTTTCTCTGGCCGCTGCGATGGCTGATTCGCTTTGTTCGCGGCCGCCATGCGCTCGCCAAGGCCCGGATCAAGCGATTCGTCGTCCTGGGGCTCGACGGGATGGAGCCCACGCTCGCCGAAAAGTTCATGGCCGAGGGCAAGATGCCCAACCTCAGCCGGCTCGCGAAGGAGGGTACGTTCAAGCGACTGGCCACCACCCTGCCGCCGCTGTCGCCGGTCGCCTGGTCGACATTCTTGACCGGCTGCAATCCGGGCAAGCACAACATTTTCGATTTCCTGACGCGCGACAAGCACAACTACCTTCCGCTGCTCTCCTCGGTTCAGATCGCCGGCCCGTCGCGCGAGCTGAAGATCGGTCGGTATCGAATCCCACTCGGCAAGCCGCGCGTCCGGTTGCTTCGCCGGGGCAAGCCCTTCTGGAACATTCTCGGTGAGCACGGCATCTTCGGCGACATCATCCGCGTGCCGATCACGTTTCCGCCCGAGCCGTTCCGCGGCGTGCTGCTCTCGGCCATGTGTGTGCCAGACCTTCGCGGTTCGCAGGGGACGTTCTCGTTCTACACCACGCGACCCGAAGGGGAAGGCGAGCACACCGGCGGTGAACAGTTCCGCGTCAAGCGTGACGGCAACACGATCCGTACGCACCTGGTCGGCCCGGAGAACGGTTTTCGTCGTGACAAGGTCATCATGCAATGCCCGTTCACCGTCACGATCAACGACCGCACGAACAGCGCCGACCTGCACGTCAACGGCGACACCTACACGCTCAAGCCGGGCGCCTATTCCGACTGGATCGACGTGCCGTTCAAGACCGGTCTCGGGGCCAAGGTCCGCGGCATCTGCCAGTTTTTGCTTTTGAGCACGTCACCCGAGTTCGAACTGTACGTCACGCCGATCAACCTCGACCCCGCAAAGCCGGCGATGCCCATCTCGCATCCGATGGTCTATTCGACCTACTTGTCCAAGAACAAGGGCAAGTACGCCACGTTGGGCCTGGCCGAGGACACATGGGCCCTCAACGCAAAGATCCTCAGCGACGACGGCTTTCTCCATCAATGCACCCAGGCCGACGATGAGCGCGAGAAGATGTTCATGGACGCCCTGGACAAGGTCAAACACGGCCTGTGCGTCTGCGTGTTCGACGGCACCGACCGCGTACAACACATGTTCTGGCGGTACATCGACAAGGAGCATCCGGCGCACGCCGGCCCAGCGCCGGACC
>JADFRH010000215.1 GCA_022561415.1 Planctomycetota bacterium | reverse complement strand
AGGCGCCGGTTGATGTCGGCGGCCGGACCGATCGGCATGGCCTCCAGAAAACGAATCTCCGAGCCTTGCGTCATGGCCCACTCGGCGATGGTCGGTAGCTCGGCGTCGTTCATACCACGCAGAACCACGGTGTTGATCTTCGGCGCGTCGAACCCGACGAAGCGCGCCGACTTCAGACCGCGAAGCACACCCTCCAGGCTCGAGCCGGTGAGCTGGTGGTAGCGATCCGGATCGATCGAATCGAGTGAGACGTTGAGTCGATCAAGACCAGCCTGCCGCAGATCAAATCCCTTTTGATAGAGCCGCTGTCCGTTCGTGGTCATCGCAATGGTGATGTCCGGCACGGTTTGGCGCAGCGAAGCGATAAGCGATACGACCTTGCCATACACCAACGGCTCGCCACCGGTAACGCGGACCTGGCTCAGTCCGTACTGCTCGTGGAGAAACCGGACGAACTCGACGCGCTGTGCGTCGCTCAACGTTCCACCGGTGCCGTCGGCATCGCGCTCCCGTTCCGGCCGGCAGTAGATACACTTCAGGTCGCACGCCGAGGTCACCGACAGGCGCAGGGAATCAATCCTGCGACCGCAGCCGTCAATCAGCGGCGCCGGCGAAACGTGCGCCTGCTTATTCCGTTTGTCGTCGATTACTTCGACCATGGTGCTTCGAGCTCATCTGCCATGCATGACCCTACACGCCCGCCTCTATGATAACCGGCAATCCGCTGTTTGTACGCGCGATCGCCGAATCGTTCAAGGGGTGGCGTGAAAAACAGTAATCGCACGGTTGACTCGGGGCGACGTAACACTTTTCCCTTTCCAGAACAGTCACGCCCATCGAAACGTTGCGCCGCCCGAGCGGGCGCAGGGCACCCGGTTCACAAACGCTCATGCACGGCGGGTACGTTACGACGAAAGTGCGCCGGAGAGAAGCTCCGGTGCTCGGCTGGTAGCGGCGTTCACCGGCCGCGGCTTGGTTCTCAAAGGTAGGGGCACCCGCTGTGGATGGCGCAGCGGGGGCATGTCGGCGGCGCCAAGGCTCGGCGCTCCCTCCACCGAGGCGGTGCGCCTCTTTTCGTGCGTACAAAAAAGGGGAACCCAGGCTCGCCGAAACCGGGGCTCCCACATTGAAGTCGCCCACCCCATGGGCGGTTAACGCAACCTCGCTGCGCGTATCGTCGCTGGTCCCCGCCTTCTTGAGATACGACAGGGTCGCAAAACGCGCTGCGAATCGGCAACGTTTCATGTTGCGTGACGGCAACGCGGAGTTGCCGCTTCGTTCGCAGCGACTCGCCCGGCAAGCCCCGGCGCGCCGGGGTTTCGTTCGATCGCTTCGCGGTCCGGCACCTTGGGCGATTCCGGTAATCCTTCGTCTGGCGCCGTGCGATTCGCCTTCCGGTCACGTCCGGTTATAGTGTCTGATTCGCCTTTGACGGTGGGCGAGGTTGTACGATGTGGGCCGGCGGCGCTGCGGCCGTAACGTGACCGCGAGCGGGAGTGTTTGATGGCGTTTTCCAAGGTCGATCCGAAGGTTGATTTCCCCGCGCTCGAGCGGGCCGTTCTCGCGATGTGGGACGAGACCCGCGCGTTCGACAAGCTGCGCGAGCTGAACAAGGGCAAGCCGAAGTGGTCGTTTCTCGACGGGCCGATAACCGCCAACAACCCGATGGGCGTTCATCACGCCTGGGGTCGGACCTACAAGGATCTCTACCAGCGATACCACGCGGCCCTGGGTCGTGAACTCCGCTATCAAAACGGCTTCGACTGTCAGGGGCTGTGGGTCGAGGTCGAGGTCGAACGCGAGCGCGGCTTCACCTGCAAGAAGGACATCGAGAAATACGGCATCGGCAAGTTCGTCACCGATTGCAAGGCCCGGGCGAAGAAGTTCGCGGACATCCAATCCCAGCAGTCCAAGCGATTGGGCTACTGGATGGATTGGGACAACTCCTACTACACGATGTCGGATGAAAACAACTATGCCATCTGGGCGTTTCTGAAAAAGTGCCACGAGAAGGGCAAGCTCTACAAGGGCATCGACGCCATGCCCTGGTGCCCGCGCTGCGGCACCGGTATCAGTCAGATGGAAATGAACGAGGGCTATCGTGAGGTGGCGCACACCTCGGTGTTCATACGCTTTCCGATTCGCGAACGACCGGGCGAGAACCTGCTCGTCTGGACGACGACGCCTTGGACGCTCAGCTCCAACGTGGCGGCCGCGGTCAAGCCCGACATGACCTACGTCAAAATCAAACAGGGCGACAACTGTTATTACGTCGGGAAAGAAAACTTCGAGAGCGCTAGAGCGCATCCGATCCAGGACGCCGAACTCGCCAAACGGGGCGGGCTCATGTCGATCAAGGCGATGTTCAAGAACAATGGCGACTTCGAGATTGTCGAGGAGCTCAAAGGTGATGCGCTCATCGGACTGACGTACGACGGTCCGTTCGACGCGCTCGACGGGGCGGCCGAGGCGGTCGACGCGCATCGGGTCATTGCCTGGGACGAAGTCACCGGTACGGAAGGCACCGGCATCGTGCATATCGCTCCGGGCTGCGGCGCCGAGGACTATAAGCTCAGTAAGGAACTCGGCCTGCCGCAGATCGCGCCCCTTCTGGAGGACGGTTCGTTCCGCGCGGAGTTCGGTTTCCTGTCCGGCAGAAAGGTGGGCGAGGTCACCGAAGACATCCTGGCTGACCTGAAGAAGCGCGACCTCTTGTTCGCCAAGGAAAAATACTACCATCGTTATCCGCATTGTTGGCGCTGTCGCGACGAGCTGGTGTTCCGCCTGGTCGACGAGTGGTTCATCAACATGGACTGGCGTGAGCAGATCATGGCGTCGGCCAAGCAGGCCCGCTGGATTCCCGCCTGGGGGTTGGAGCGTGAGCTCGATTGGCTACGCAACATGGGCGACTGGATGATCTCGAAGAAGCGCTACTGGGGGCTGGCGCTGCCGATCTGGGAGTGCCACGAGTGCGGCCACTTCGAGATCATGGGTGGTCGCGATGAGCTCGAGGCGCGGGCCGTGTCGGGGTGGGAAGTCTTCGAGGGCAACTCGCCGCACAGGCCCTGGGTGGACGCGGTCAAGATTCGCTGCGCCCAGTGCGGCGACGAGAACATGTCCCGCGTCAAGGAGGTCGGCAACCCCTGGCTCGATGCCAGCATCGTGTCACTCTCGACGATGGGCTATTTCTCGGATCGCGAGTATTGGGAGCAATGGTTTCCGGCCGACTTCGTGGTCGAGGCGCTGCCGGGGCAGTTCCGCAACTGGTTCTACGCGCTGCTCGCGGTCGGCACGATGATGGTCGACCGCTCGCCGTTTAAGGTTCTCAAGGGACACGGCCTGGTGCTGGACGACGAGGGCAAACCGATGCACAAGTCCGAGGGGAACACCATCTGGTTCGAGGAGGCGGCCGAGCAATTCGGAGTCGACGTCATGCGCTGGCTCTACGCGAGCACCTCGCCTGAGCGCAACGTCATGTTCGGCCCTGCGCACTGCGATGAAACGCGCCGCGCCGTCATCCTGCCGCTGTGGAACATCTACAAGTTCTTCGCCGATCTCGCCTGCGTCGATGATTTCAGGCCCGGCAAGCACACGTGCGACCACAACGAGCGATCCACCCTCGATCACTGGATCCTCTCCGATCTCAACCGGCTCGTTCGCTCGGCTCACGAATCGTTTAGCACGTTCGACGTCGCAAGGTTTTGCACCGAAGCGCAGAAGTTCATCGAGAACCTCAGCGCATGGTACGTGCGTCGCTCGCGCCGGCGCTTCTATGGCAAGGAATGGACCGTCGACAAGCGGGCGGCCTATTCGACCCTCTACGAGGTGCTGACTACGCTGAATCGAATCATCGCGCCGATCGTCCCGTTCATCACGGAAGAGATTTACGGCAAT
>JADFRH010000013.1:5372-18039 GCA_022561415.1 Planctomycetota bacterium | reverse complement strand
GTACTGTTTGCCTCGCTTCGTCGGGTGTTTGCGATCCAAAAGATTTGTGCGACGGCGTGTTGGCCTCCTGTCCAGCTGACACGATTGATCCCGGCGGCACCGAATGCCGTGCCTCGACCGGCTCGTGCGATCCGGCGGAGGTCTGCGACGGCGTGTCGGTGGCTTGTCCTTCAGATACGCTCGAGTCAGCCGGCACGGTGTGCCGCACATCGGCGGGCCTGTGCGATCCCCAGGAGACGTGCGACGGCCTGTCCGGCGCTTGCCCGTCCGATACGCTTCAGCCGAACGGCGCCGTGTGCCGCACCTCGACCGGCGCGTGTGACCCCCAAGAGACCTGCGACGGCGTAGCGCCGACCTGCCCGGTCGACGCGCTCGAGCCGAGCGGCACCGAATGCCGCGCTTCTGCCGGCGGCTGCGATCCGGTCGAGACCTGCGACGGCGTAGCGCCGACCTGTCCAGTGGACGCGCTCGAATCGTCCGGCACGGAATGCCGGGCTTCGGCGGGCACGTGCGACCCGTCCGAAGCCTGCGACGGCGTGGCCGTGGCTTGTCCGGCCGACACGCTGACCTCCGGCGGTACCGAGTGCCGCGCCTCGACCGGCGCGTGTGACCCGGCCGAAGCGTGCGACGGCGTATCCGTGAGTTGTCCGGCCGACTTACTTGAATCCGCCGGTATCGAATGTCGTGCGTCGACAGACGTGTGCGATCCGGCTGAAACCTGTGACGGTGTGTCGGGATCCTGTCCGGTTGAAGGCTTCTTGGGTGACGGAACGACGTGTGACGACGGCGCCGCCTGCAACGTGGGTGAAACTTGTCTAACCGGTGTCTGTACAGGTGGCGGGCCGCAGAGCTGTAGCGGTACGGGCGATCCATGCAATGCAGACAGCACGTGTGATCCGGGCGGTGCCGAAGGCAACTGTGACACACCCGGCGGTGCGATTAACGAAGGCCTCTCCTGCGATGACGGTTTCTTCTGCACGGCCACGGATCTTTGTGCAACGGGAGCCTGCGTCGGCAGCGGCGATCCGTGCCTAGTAAGTGAGATCTGCAACGATTTTACGGATCTATGCGTTGTGGGCGTTGACAATATCATTCTCAACGTAGCCAGTGGTTCAGAGAATGTGGAGCCCGGTGCCACGGTCACGGTTACGTTGGAGGTGGCGAACCTTTCCGCCGCGATCAACGGTGTGCAGGTGTTGCTCCACTACGACACGACGATCCTAACCCTGGTCGATATCGTGCCCACGGATTTGGGTCTTCCCCCCCCTGACCAAGAAGGCTGGGTTGAGGCTGGGGAGATCGACACCAACGGGGACGTTGACTGGGCCGCGGTCATCAATGGCAGCTCGACCCAATCCGATTCCGTCGTTGCAACACTTACCTTCACGGCGGACGCCGTGGGTACGACCAACGTAACGTTCCGGCCTGACACACCCCTATTTCAAAACAAGCTCACTAAGGCGAGCGACAGCACAACCATTCCACCGAATCTTGTTGATGGCGGTCTAATCGTCAGCACGTGCGACGACGGATTGATCTGTACATCCGACACGGTTGTAGGTGGGGTATGCCAACACGTTCCTGAAACGGCCGGCACATCTTGCGAGGATGGATTTTTTTGCAACGGAGCGGAAACGTGCGACGGGTCCGGCGTTTGTCAGCCGGGGTCGGATCCGTGCCCGTCTCAGCCTTGTGACGAAGCGACCGATACATGCGACGAGTGCGTGATAGGCGCCGACTGTGACGACGGAAATGCTTGTACCGCCGACATTTGTGACGCGGGCACCTGCCAGAACCCCGTGGAGCCGACGGGCACCGAATGCCGCGCGTCGACGGGCCTCTGTGATCCGGCCGAGGTGTGCGACGGCGTAGCCGCCACGTGTCCGGCCGACGCATTGGAATCGGTGGGTACCGAGTGCCGCGCGTCCGCCGGTGGCTGCGATCCGGCGGAG
Organism: Planctomycetota bacterium; assembly: GCA_022561415.1. The sequence goes on along the minus strand of JADFRH010000013.1, from coordinate 16,087 downwards.
GTCTGCGATGGCCTAGCGGCTTCGTGCCCGGCAGATGCACTCGAGTCCGCGGGTACGGAGTGTCGAGCGTCGGCCGGTCTTTGCGATCCGGCCGAGGTCTGCGACGGTATCGTCGCGACCTGCCCCTCCGACACGCTGGAGGCTGCCGGAACGGAATGTAGAGCCTCGACGGGCGGGTGCGATCCGGCGGAGGTATGCGACGGCGATGCCGCTGCTTGTCCCTCTGATGCGCTGGAACCGGTGGACACGGTCTGCCGCGTTTCGACCGGTCTTTGTGATCCGGAGGAGACATGCGATGGTTCGACGGGCGGTTGTCCGGCGGACGTACTACAGCCAAATGGCGCCGTGTGCCGCGCCTCGACCGGTGCGTGCGATCCACAGGAAACGTGCGACGGCGCGTCGGCCACCTGTCCAGCGGACGCGCTCGAGTCTGCGGGTACGGAGTGTCGCGCGTCGGCCGGTCTCTGCGATCCGGCCGAGACCTGCGACGGCGTGTCGACCGCCTGTCCGGCGGATGCGTTGGAAACCGCGGGCACCGAATGCCGGACATCAACCGGCGCATGCGATCCAGCAGAGGTTTGCGACGGCGCTACGGTCGCCTGCCCGGCGGATGCGCTCGATCCTGTGGGAGCGGTGTGTCGAGCGTCGACGGGTCTTTGTGATCCAGAGGAGACCTGCGATGGCCTGATCGGCACCTGCCCCGCCGACAGCTTGGAACCCGCAGGCGCGGTGTGTCGCGCCTCGACCGGCGCATGCGACCCGCAAGAGACCTGCGACGGCGTAACGCCCACCTGTCCAGCCGATGCATTGGAATCGGCGGGGACGGTGTGTCGCGCCTCGACCGGGCTGTGCGACCCCGAGGAGGTCTGTGACGGTATAACGGAGACCTGTCCACTCGACGCGCTCGAATTCGCCGGAGTCGAATGCCGGGCGTCGACGGGTCTGTGCGACCCCGCAGAGACGTGCGACGGCGTGTCTGCCTCCTGTCCGGCCGACGCGCTGGATCCAGCGGGGACCGAATGCCGCGTATCGACGGGTGCGTGTGATCCAGCAGAAACCTGTGACGGCGTTACGGCTGCATGTCCGACTGATGCGCTGGAGCCCGACGGGACCGTGTGCCGCGCTTCGACGGGCGCATGTGATCCATCCGAGGTCTGCGATGGAGTCGTCGCGACCTGCCCGACCGATGCGCTTGAGCCAACCGGAACCGAGTGCCGCGCATCCACCGGACTCTGCGATCCCGCAGAGGTGTGCGACGGTCTATCTGCGACCTGTCCGGCTGACGCCCTCGAGGCTGCCGGATTTGAATGCCGGGCGTCGACGGGTGTGTGCGACCCCGCAGAGACGTGCGACGGTGTGTCTGTTTCCTGTCCCATTGATGCATTGGACCCGGCGGGAACCGAATGCCGCGCGTCCACCGGCGCATGCGATCCGGCCGAGGTATGCGATGGTGTTTCAGTTGGATGCCCCGCCGACAGCGTTGACCCTGCCGGCACGGTGTGCCGCGCTTCGACGGGGACTTGTGATCCACAGGAAGCCTGCGACGGTGTATCGACAGCCTGTCCGGTCGACGCGCTCGAATCGTTCGGGACCGAATGCCGCGCATCGACAGGTCTTTGCGATCCCGCTGAAGTGTGCGACGGCGTATCTGCGACCTGTCCGGCCGACGCCCTCGAGGCTGCCGGAGTCGAATGCCGGGCGTCGACGGGTGTGTGCGACCCGGCCGAGACGTGCGACGGCGTGTCTGCTTCCTGCCCGGTGGACGCATTGGAGCCGGCGGGAACGGAGTGCCGTGCGTCTACCGACGCGTGTGATCCCGCAGAAACCTGTGACGGCGTTACGGCGGCCTGTCCGGCCGATGCGCTGGAGCCCGGCGGGACCGTTTGCCGTGCTTCGACCGGCGCCTGCGATCCGGCCGAGGTCTGCGATGGCGTCTCGACGAGCTGCCCGACCGATGCGCTCGAGCCGACGGGCACCGAGTGCCGCGCATCCACAGGGCTGTGCGATCCCGCAGAGGTGTGCGACGGTGCATCTACGACCTGTCCGGCCGACGCCCTCGAGGCTGTCGGTTTTGAATGCCGAGCTTCCACCGGCGCGTGTGATCCGGCCGAGACCTGCGACGGCGTGACCGGCGCCTGTCCGGCCGACGCGTTGGATGCGGCCGGCACGGTGTGTCGCGCGTCGACGGATGTGTGCGATGCGGCGGAGGTCTGCGACGGTGCGACGGCGAACTGTCCCGGCGACGTACTTGAATCCGTGGGAACGACATGCCGCACTTCGACGGGTGCCTGTGATCCTGCGGAATCGTGCGATGGAATCAATCCGAGCTGCCCGGCGGATATATTGGAATCCGCGGGCACCGAATGCCGAGCGTCGACGGGTGCCTGTGACCCGGCCGAGGTCTGCACGGGTGTGTCCGCGGTTTGCCCCGCCGACGCGATTGAACCCGTCGGCACGGAATGTCGCGCGGCGGCGGGTCTGTGCGACCCCGTAGAGACGTGCGATGGCGTCTCCGTTACCTGCCCGAGCGACGTATTCAGTTCGGCGGGGACGCTGTGCCGCGCTTCAGTCGATGTCTGTGACGCCGCGGAATCCTGCGACGGTCTGTCTTCGGCGTGCCCGGTCGATGCGCTCGAGCCCGCCGGTACCGAGTGCCGTGCCGGCACCGACGCGTGCGACGCCGCGGAGGCCTGCGACGGCGCTTCAACAGCGTGCCCCGTAGACCTGCTGGAGCCGGCCGGCACGGTCTGTCGCGCCTCGGTGGGGCAATGTGATCTGCAAGAGACGTGTGATGGCGGATCGCCAAGCTGTCCGGCGGATGTGTTCGTGGCGGATGGTGCGGTGTGCGATGACAGCGATGCGTGCAACATCGGCGAGACCTGCCAGTCAGGCGCCTGCACCGGTGGTTCGCCGCCGGATTGCTCGGGTGCGGGGGGTCAGTGCAACACGGCTTCGTGTGACGTCGCGGGAGCGGAAGGGAACTGCGACACGCTGGCGCCGGTGGCGGACGGTACGTCCTGCGACGACGCCGATCCGTGTACGACCACGACGTGTCAGATAGGCACGTGTATCTTCAGCAGTGCCGCGGTGGAAGTTACGGCCAACCTGGAAATCGATGCGATCAGCAGCGCGGTCACGCGCGACATCACGTTTGTCGTCACGACGTGCGGTGGGTCGGTCGACTCGCGCACGCTGTCGGTATCGATCGATGCCGCGGGATTGGCCAGCGTGGTGTTGTCTGATTTGGATCCGGGCGCCGACTGGCTGTCGGTTGTCGAGGGGCACACGCTACGGCGTCTGTCGGCGCTGTCGTTCACGGCGTGCACCGACACCGTCGATCTGACGGGTGCCGGTGCACTGTTGTCCGGAGACTTCCAATCGGGTCCGATCCCCCAAGACGGGGTCGTGGATATCGTCGACTTCTCCCAGTTGGCCGCGAGCTGGAATCTGCCGATCGAGCCAACCCTGAGCACGGGCACCGATGCGACCGGCGACGGGGTTCAGGGTCTGGCCGACTTCGTCGCGATCCAGGTGAACTTTTTCAAGTTCAGCGAGCCCGAGAACACGTGCCTGAGTCGCATCAACGAATTCGACGTCGGCATAATCGGGGTCATCGACTCGGGTGACGTGGTCAGTGTGCAGCCGATCGTGAAGGTGGCGGCGCCGCTCGTTTCCATCGCCGTGAGAGACCTGCCGCTTGTAGGCGCCGCCCGGGCGGACCTCAACGGTGACGGAATCGTAGACGCCCGCGACATCCGCGCGTTTGCCCGGCGCTATGGGCTTCCGCTGTTGCCGGAGTTCGAGCAGAAGCTCTCCTCGATGACGGCGCGCCTGGAGCGACTGGAAGCTCGGGACGCCACCGGCCGCCGGCGGAGCGGAATCAGGCCTCGGTAGCTGCGGGCTCTTGACCCCTGGACGGTGGTGGGTTGCGGAAACCGGCGCCGTGGGATAGCTTCTACGGGCAAACCGGATACGGTTGCGGATCTTCGGATGCTCCACATGCCTTGCTTTGATATGGAAGGTCTGTGGATCGTGTTTCTCGATAGGGACCGGCCTGGAGAAGGCTCTAGGGAATGATCGACCATGACGATTGCAACTTCATCGCTGAGTGACATTCGGGCGCAGATTGCCGCCGACAAGATTGAAGAGGCCCAGGCGGCGCTGAACACTGTCAAGGAGACGGAGGAGAACCGCGCGGAGATTCGGTTCCTGCGCGGACGCGCGATGGAGCGGTCCTTCGACAGAGAGGGGGCGCTCACCGCCTATCATCAGGTTCTCGAACTCGATCCGGATAATACCGAAGTGGCGTTTCGAGCGGCCGTTTTGAGCGAGCAGTGTGGTGACGAAGACGCGGCACTGGCGTTGTACGAGAAGTGTGCGTCTGTCTCGCCGGCGCCGGTCAACGCGTTGATCAACCTGGCCATCATGCTCGAGGATCGCGGGCACCTGGAAGAGGCGGAAGCGCGCCTGCTGGATGTCTTGGGCGCCTACCCCAATCACGTTCGCGCGCAGCAGCTTCTCAAGTCCGTCGAGAGTTCGTACAACATGGTCTACAATGAGCAGTCGCAGAAAGATCGCGAGCGACACAGCGCCTTGCTCGACATGCCGATCTCCGATTTCGAGCTGTCCGTGCGTAGCCGGAACTGTTTGCGGCAGATGAACATCTCGACCCTGCGCGACTTGCTCAAGACGACCGAATCCGAGTTGCTCTCCTACAAGAATTTCGGCGAAACATCGCTGCATGAGATCAACGCTATGCTCAAACAGAGGGGGTTGAAACTCGGGCAGGCGCTTCAGCCGGCCGACGCCGTAGCCGCCCTATTCAAGTCCTCCCCCACCCCCATCGCCGGCGAATCGCCGTCTCCCGATCCGGATCGCCCCATCGCGGAATTGGAACTGTCGGTCCGCTCTCGGAAAGCGTTGCAGCGTCTCGGCGTGACCACCATCAGCGATCTCACCAAGCGAAGCGAGGCCGAGCTGATGTACGTCAAGAACTTCGGACAAACCTCGCTCGATGAGATCCAAAGCCAACTCGCCAAGGTCGGGCTCTCGCTTCGGCAGCCCGGGGCGTAGCGATGCGTCGGGGCCTTCGCCCAAAAAGCGGTTCGCTCTTGCCCCTGGCTCCGGTGCCCGCAGGAGCGCGCTGCGTTCAGCGAGGCGTGTCATGGCGTCGACGGAATTGACGGTTCCAATCAGACCGCGACCGACCGTTTGGATCCCGGTCTTTCTTATCGTGTTTGCCGGCGCAGCTTCGACAGGCCACCGCGCCGGGGCCGAGCAAACCTTAGCGTCACCGTCCATTTCGGTGCGTGACGTTCGCGTGCGTCTGGCCGCGGACGCAACCCGCGTGCGCGTGCGAAGTGACGCGATGATCCAGGTCGCCGATCCCTCCGGCCCCCGAAAGTCTCCGCTCGACGCCGAGTCGTGGCATGTGTTCACTTCCGCCGGCCGAGCCATACGCTGTGGTGACCGCCGATTCGCTGCGGACGGCGTCACGCTGCATACAGGCGGATACGGTTCGATGACCGTTGCGTTCGACCGGGGCGCCGGTTGGTCGCCCAGTCGCCGCTATCCCGGCCGGGTAGACCTGCGGTGCTTGGACGATGGAACGCTGGAAGTCATCAACGCGGTCGACGTCGAGCAATACGTTTCTTCGGTCGTTGCGCACGAAATATGGCCGACCTTCGAGCGCGAGGCTTACCGCGCCCAGGCGATCGCCGCCCGGACCTACGTTCTGTACGCTATGATTCACAGGCGAAACGCCGCTTACGATGTCAAGGCGGGTCAGGGCTCACAGGTCTATCGCGGTATCCGCGCGGATGACACGGGTCGTCAAGCCGCCGAGGCGGCCTGGTACACGCGCGGCATCGTCAGTACGTGGGGCGCCGGAGACGGCGGGCGCCTGTTCAGTGCGTTTTACAGCGCCGTCTGCGGAGGCGTGACCCAATCCGCCGCCCGCTTCGGCGATGAGCACGACATCAAGCCCCTATCCGGAGGGGCGAAGTGCGACTTTTGTAAAGACGCGCCGGGCGAGACCTATCGCTGGGGCCCGGTCAGAATAGACAAGAACGAGCTTCGATCACGCCTCGTCGCGCGCAACCCGAAGGCGGGTTTCTCCGGGTCGATCACCAAGATCGAGGTCATCGATCGCTCGCCCCAAGGCAGACCCATCAAGCTCGAAATCATCGGCTCGACGGGAAAACCTCTGGAGCTGTCGGCCGAGTCGTTCCGCCTGGCCGTCGGCGCCGAGCGCATGCGCAGCACGGATTGCACGATACGCGTGACGAAGCGGCACATCGTCATCGAGAACGGTCGGGGGTTCGGCCACGGGATCGGGCTCTGTCAGTGGGGTTCCCAGGGGCTCGCCCAGCGCGGCAAGGCGGCGGCCGAGATTCTCTGCTTCTATTACCCCGGCTCCCGGCTCGCCCGCGCTTATTGAACGACCTGCCACCCAACCGCTTGGTTGTCTGGGATGATCGAACACAATGGCGCGGGGGTCGGGTTGCGCAGGACGGAACGTCAACGCGGGCACAAATCCCGGCCATAGAGTTCTTTTCGCTTGAATCGAGCGGTTTGTTTGGATATCATTGCGGCGTGAGCACTGATACCGGGAAATGTCGGGCAAGGAAAAGCTCTCGACCTGGCTTTGTGTCATGATCTCGCTCATTCGAAGAGAGTTCGTCGTCAACGTGCCAGCCCGAGCCGCATGGGCTCATCTTTCTAGGCTTGAGCAGTGGCCAAGCTGGGCGCGTCACATCAAGCGCGTTGATGTCGCTCCGCCCGGACCGATTTCGGCCTTGTCCAGCGGTGTTATCCACCTTGGCCTCGGAATGAAGTCCAAGTTCGTCATGACCGAGTTCAACCCACCGGACAATTGGAAGTGGGTCGGCCCGTTCCTGTGTCTGACCGTGCATTACGACCACCAGTTTGAGCCGCTGACCGACACGAGTTGTCGCCTCGTTTGGATTGTCGAGGTCGAGGGGTTCGGTGCGGCTGTTCTTGGTCGGGTGTTCGCGGCGATCTACGAGAGAAACCTGGACCGTGCGATCCCGCGTTTGATCCGGGAATTCGATGCGGAAGCGATGAGTTAGTTGCCGGCTCGCCTGGAGTGATCGAAGACAATCGCGCCGGGACCGGACGACGCACGCCGCGTCCTCCGATCAGACTGGGCGGCCGCTGCCTTGCGGATCAGGGCCGGTTCCAGTCGCTCATACTCGGCCGCGATCGGTCGATCGGGCAGTTGCTTGCAGATGCGTCTACCCACGTCGAGCAGCCCGGCGTAGTCACGGTGGCGAGCCCGCTGCGAAAACTCTTGCCGGAGTCGTCGTTCGGTCTCGTCCGGTGCGTCATTCATCTGTACGACGGTTGGCGCAGCCTTGGCCTCTTCGCCTCCCTCTTCATCCGGCGCGATGGTTGCGGACTCCACCGCGGCCTCGTTGAGCAGGGTCGCCAGACGGGGAAACGTGTCTCCGTCGAGCGTGGCGGCCGTCAGCACCCTCGGGTCTCCTCCTCCCAAAGAGAGCATTTCGATCGGCGGCGTGTCCGGTTCATCCTGTGATGTCTGAAACGATTGGGATACCGACGATTCGGCGGCGCTCAGCCCGGCACGAATGCCCGCGAGTTGCTCGTTGGTTTCGTGAAGACGCGACTTGATGCGAGCGAACGCCCCGAGCGCGCGGCTGCCGGCGACGGCCGCCATCGTCATCAACATGCCGATGCTTATGGCGGTCAGGTCCATCGTCCACGCACCCATTCCGGCCAGGACCATTCCCGTAATCGCGGCCAGTGCGCAGGCGGCTCGAACGGAACGATGGGTCTGCTGCGAATTCATCTGACCTGTCCCCACCCTTTTACTCCCCCTATGCGCCACCCGAACGCTTCGGTGGTTGTAGCTGTATCAATCGCTGCTCACCACCGGCGGGCTCTGCCAGGCTCGCGCGGTCCGGCCTCTCGAAATCCGCCAGCGAGCTGCGGATCGGAATCGTAACCTCCAGCCACATGCACTTGGTGTTCGTTTTCACCGCCCCGCCGCGCAGCGCAGCCGGGATCACGATCGAATCTCCGGTCTTGAACGCAACCGGATCGCCCGGCCCCTCGTGATTGATCGTGCCGCTACCTTCCAAAATCATCCAGATCACCATTTCGCCATACGCGAACGCCTGCTCAACGCCCTCGACCATGCGCACCCGCTCGATGGTGAAGGACGCGCACTGCACCAGGCTCGTGACCGTCGTCCAGACACTGGCCACGTGCTGTTGGTTCTCGTTGGCCGTCGAGTTGCCGGTGAACGAGGTACACTCGAGCGCATGCTCGATGTGCAACTCGCGCGGCTTGCCGGTCGATGGCTCGATTCGCTTGTAGTCGTAGACGCGGTAGGTGATGTCCGACGGCGTTTGCACCTCGGCCACCGTCACGCCCGCTCCCAAGGCGTGAATCGTACCGCTGGGCAGGTAATAGCAGTGCCCCTTGCGGACCGCGATGCGGTTCAGCAAGGCCTCTACGGTTTGGTCTTCAATGGCCCGCCGCAATGAGTCCGCGTCGGCGCCGGGCCTCAGTCCGCGGTAGATAAAGCCGTCCGGCTCCGCGTCGATAATGTACCAGGCCTCGTTCTTGACCCGCACCCGGCCGCCCAGGCGCTTGGCCATCGCTTCGTCGGGGTGGACCTGAACGCTGAGGTTCTCGCATGCGTCGAGGAACTTGATCAGCAGGGGGAACCGCCCCGCGAACAGCTCGGCCCGGCCGATGAGCGACGTGCCCCAGTCCTTGACCAACTCGCCCAGCCCGCGACCGGCCACGGGACCGTTGGCGACGATGGACTGATCGTCTTCGAGGTCGGCCACCTCCCACGACTCGCCGATTTTCTCGCCGGCGGGCAGCGACTTATCGAGTAGGGTTTCGAGCTTGCGCCCGCCCCAGATTTTGGGCTTGAAGATCGGTATGAAGATAAGGGGGTAAACGTCCATGTCCAAGAGCATCCTTGCCGCGGGAATTGTAAGCCGCGCCCGCTTTCACGCAATCCCGGCGCGCCGGGACTACCACGCGATCGAACTTCGGATACAATTCCACAGGTCCGCCGGACCGAGAAACCGCTGGACCGAGTCCCGGCGCGCCGGGATTCTCGGTCCAACGCCCGCGCCGAGAAGGGATTCGCGGCGAAGCATTTGTAGCGGCCGGGTCCGGAGCAAGCCCCGATCTATCGGGGCACCGGCCGACGAAGGCTACGTGAACGGAAAATGAACCGGAGCAACCCATGAGCGAACGGCCCGAAACGCAGCAGCCCGAATCGCCAAAGCCCGAGGAACCCAAGACTGAGAGAGTCGGCTTGCCGTCCGACACGATCACCTTCGACGACTTCGCCAAGATCAAGCTGCGCGTCGGCCGGGTGATCGAGGCGAGCGAGCATCCCAACGCCGACAAGCTGCTGGTGCTCAAGGTGGACCTGGGCGACGAGCAGCGCCAGATCGTGGCCGGTCTCAAGGCGTTCTATGATCCCGAGTCGTTGGTGGGCAAGAACCTGATCATCGTAGCCAACCTCGCCCCGCGCAAGATGCGCGGCCTGGAAAGCCAGGGCATGCTCCTGGCCGCCAGCACCGACGACCACAGCCAGGTCATCATCGCCACCACCGACGCCGACATAGCCCCCGGCAGCGCGGTGAGTTGACGGGGCGACCCGGCGGCGGACGCATTTCCCGACTAAGCGGCCCCCATACCGTTTGGTGTGCCACCGGCATCTTGCCGGTGTCGTCGTTGCCGTAGCCAACGATCACGTAAGGTGCGACAGACATTCCGGAACTGGGACTTCGGTATTCTGGAGTTGCGAACGTCGTACGTGGTCGTACCGGGTGTAACCGAATCGAGCCCGCACACTTGAAGACTTGCGCGACGAAGCCGCGATTGCAATGCCGAGGAATTCCGCTAGGAATCGGCGCCGTCGCTCTCAAGCTTGAGACGAAGTTTCTCATGGAGTTCGTCACGCCGGACGCGCCCAATTGCATCAGCGTCGCGGACTAGGCTCTCGATTTGTCGTGTTGTGCGACGAATGACCTCGCAGTCTCTGATGCGAGAGTTGATTGTCTTTGCGATTCTTCCGAGTTTTTCAAGATCAAGTTGAACTGCGTTTAAGTGGCGGGCCTTGAGGTCTTGGACTGCCGTATCACCGTCGTTCGGCTGCGAGACAATCTCGGCATCCGCGAGTTCTCCTTCGGAGAAGACGACGACATCCATCGTTTCGAATCTCTCGTTCATGGGGCCAAGAGCAAGTGCGAGGAACACGTTGTCGACATCTCGCTCATCACCCGAACATCGCCACAAGGAGAGGGCATCGTCAGTCGTCTTCAAGCATTGCGTGATCGCGTCGGCCCGGATTGCTTCCCCCACGACATAGGCCTTCCGAGCCCATTTGCTTCGAGTAATCTTCCTTGCTAACATGTTCACGTCAGTTCACTCTCCAAGTCGGCGATCACCTGCTGCACGTAGTCTGACAACCAAGGTTCTGTTTCACGGTACTTGCGCAAGAGGTGGAGGGCGTCGCTTCCGCCCCAGGATTCAAGAGCCCTAATTGCAGCTTCCCGGACCTCGACATCGTTCTTGCTTAGTGCGTCGTCGACTACTCGGAGCCCCCATTGCCCCGCTTCCCGAACCTGTTTTGTGGCACGTCTCACCTTGCTCCAATGGGAACTGCTGCGCCGATTCTTGCTCAACACTTCGGGCAGCGT
>JADFRH010000013.1:0-5362 GCA_022561415.1 Planctomycetota bacterium | reverse complement strand
GCGCAATACTGATGCGCAGAGAGATGTGCGGCGGTCGTACAGTTCAATCAAGATTCGCGAAAGCCCATCCAAGCAGAACGAGCGGTCCTCTTGCATGGCGTTACTGATCAGTTTTTCGGCTGGATGACCAACGCCGTCCTCGATCGGTTCTTCACGAAGCGAGACGATAAGCTGGCGACTAAAACGTCGATATTCGGATTCTCTTCGGCTCCAGAATGAGGATCCTGCGAGTTTTTGAGCGTCAGCAAGTCGAGCGCCGCAAGAGTGAGAATCCCGTGCAGCGTAGCCGACCAAGTCGATATCATAGAAGCGAAACAACGGAACCGTCCACGTCTCGCTTGGTACTTCAACGGCCAGCATTTTTTCTGTTCGCCAGAAATCGGACACCTGGATTCGGTTCGGAAGCCTTCTTATTGTAAGTGTTCCGTTCATGTCCGATCTTGCGCTGCGAGCCAAAGAACTTGGAAGCATGCCCGCTGAATCCCCCAAGTCGTAGATCTGACGCTCAACGATCGACTGGCTTATGTCGAGAGATGTCGCATGCGCAGTAGTACCGCCAGACTGCTCGCTACGATCTGGTGCGGCTGCCCGATTCGCATGCGATTCGTTGTTGTCAAGAATGACTCTATGCACGGCTCGAACGCGTTCCTGAAACGTCGGGAAAGTAAAGATGCAATATCGTGTCGAGTTCGGTCGTCACATTGCCGAAAAACCGTCTCGTATCTGCCTCCCCGAAGCTGCGACTATTCGCATCTTCCGCAAGAGTGTTAAGGTCTTGCTCGAACAGGACAACCGGCCTTCTGTCTGTTTCTTTTGAGAGTCGCCCGGACTTGCTTCTTGCCCAAGAGTTAACGGTAAACTCATCTGCTAAGCAAAATGTCTTGTGTGCGTGCAACTCGAAATTCTCTGGGCGATTCAGTGGAGCCTCATCCCATCGCTCCTTGCAAAAGTGCCGAGCCAAGAACACCCCTGGCGTCTCATGTTCTGCGAAGCGCGTAACAAGGGCCGCGAGCCGTCCCACACGGCTGGCCAGTCGTTCGGTATACTGAATGAGGATCTCGACGGACTTCTCAAAGAACTCCGTCAGCTCAATTGGCTTGACAGTGGAGTCTGTCTTTCGCCAGTAAAGATTAGCGCGAGCGGGTGACAATTCGCACCGCCATTCATGTGTGCTGCTGTCTAGGATCACGCGCGGAATCTCAATAGGAGCACCCTCCGGTATAGCAGGTAGAACGATAGGTTCGCCATCGAATAGGCTCGCGACCAAAGGATAAAAATCCTTCATCGCCTTGCTCACAGAGAGGTCCGCATCGGTCGTAAAAGCTGTTGCCTGGCACGAGGCAAGCACGAATTCTGTTGAGCTGAGTTCACGCACGCTGGATCTACCTCCGCACATGTATCCTGCACCAAGTCTACGCTCGACGCAATACCTGTTCAAGGATAACTTTCGACCGCAAGAGGCCGCAAGATGAGGCACGATACGCGGGGAGACTGCCAAAATCGAGCGCAACAGAAACCCCCGATCTTAGGCTGGAATGCCGCGCCCGTCGAAACCGCCGGTACCGCTCTACCGTTATCCCGCCCCGCGAGCTCAAGCGCAAGCACCTTTGTACTGGGCTTCAACCCATAATCCCGAAGTTCTGGCTGGAGCGTCCCTGCTCCGATGTCCAGAGCCTTCGCCGTTTTTTCTCGGTTACCGCTGCACATGCGCTACACCACGTTACGCAGCTCGCGGCCTTCGCCGGCCGCCGCAGCATTTCGTGTCGCGGCCATTACGTGCCGTTCGGGTCCGTTCTGACGAGGGGTGACCAGGTGGGAACGTGTACGCCCGCGAGTCGGTTCATGGCGACCGCCTGCGCGGTGATCCAGACGACGGCGACGGCCATGAGGAGCACGCCGAGCCAATCCGTTACCCCGCCCAGGGCAATGATCAAGCTGCTCGCGCACGCCGGCGCGTGGGGGCATGACAGGCGGATCAAGAGCACACAAGTTACGGCCAGAGCCAGCGACGCGCTCACGACAGGAGCCAGACCGCCGGTCTGTATGGAGACCGGTCCGCCGACCACGGCACTTACGAGATACCAAACCGCCCATCCGGCCGCCATGCCCGAAAAGTGGCCGAGGATAACCGAACGCGGCGCCGCGGATTCCTTCGTTGGCGTAGAGAAGAGGATAAAGGCCGTCGGCCCCAGTGCCGGGAACGTCAGCGCAAGATCGGCCATCCAGGAAAACAGTCCGATCGCCAGGATGGCCAGTCCGCCGTGGACGGCGGTGACGACCGAGACGGCCTTCCGCTCGTCCAAGCGGGCCAGCAAGCCGGCGGGGCTGTACCGGGCGCGCCAAATGGCCCAACGGGTCTTCAGGGATAGCCGTCGCCTGGGACTTGGCATCCCGGATTCTGCGGGAGAGTCGCTTGGAGCATCTCGGTGAATGACGGTTTGGTTATCCATGATGAACGGCACCCGTGCCGGGAATCACGCAGATCCCTGTTACCGTTCATCGACATGAAACCGTCAGATCATTCGCAGCGCGCCCTCGTGATCACATATCGGCGACTACAGCCCGCAGCGCAGCATGGTGTGGGACCGGCTTTCCAACCGGTCAAGATCCCGGCGCGCCGGGAGAAAGTCCGTCCCACAGGGAAGTCCGTTCCACAGCTCTGAGATGGCTTCCGGGATCCGTCTACTTCAACCCAAAGTCATGCAGCTTGCGGTAGAGTGTTCTCGCCCCGATGCCCAGGGCCTTGGCCGTCTTTTCTCGGTTGCCGCCGCACATGCGTAGGGTGTTCATGATGTGCAGCTTCTCGACGTCGGCCATGGACAGGCCGGCCAGGTTCGGCGGACCGGCCGGCACGATGTCGGTCGATATCTGCATCACCTCGGGAAGGTCGTCCACTTGAAACACCGGGCCCTCGGCCTCCAAACACATGCGCGATATGACGTTGCGAAGCTCGCGGACGTTGCCCGGCCAATTGTAGTTCACCAGCTTACGCATGACCTCCGGGGATGCGCCTTCGATGGCCGTTCCGTGTTCCTTGTTTGCCTGGTCGATGAATCGTTGGGCCAGTACGACCACGTCCTCGCGCCGCTGGCGAAGCGGCGGGATGCGAATCGCCCCGTGGGCGTGTATCCGATAGAACAGGTCCTCGCGGAACTCACCCTTGCGAACCATCTCCGACAGATCGCGGTTGGTCGCGGCCACGATCCGGACGTCGAAATAGCGAACCTCGTTAGTCCCCACCGGCAGCACTTCGCCGGTTTCCAGCGTGCGGAGCAGCTTGGCCTGCATGGGCAGGGGCATGTCGCCGAGTTCGTCGAGAAATAGCGTGCCGCCGTCGGCCGACTCGATCAGCCCCTTGCGGTTGGCTATCGCGCCGGTGAACGCGCCCTTCACGTGGCCGAAGAGCTCGCTCTCAAGCAGTGTCTCACTGACCGCAGCACAGTTGAGTACCTTGAACGGCTTGCCGGAGCGCGGCGAGTTTTGATGGATGGCCTGGGCGAAGAGTTCCTTACCGGTGCCGGTCTCCCCGACGATGAGCACGGTGCTCTTGCTGCGGGCGATTTTTTCGAGCCGTTTGATCTCACGTCTTACGGCGGCCGAGTTGCCGATGATGCCGCAGTAGTCGAAAGAGTTCTCGATCTGTCGCCTGAGCAGCCGGGCCTCGCGGGCGGCCATGACCTGCTTCGCGGCCCGGCCGACTTTCTCGCGCAGCACGTCCACGTCGATCGGCTTGATCAGATAGTCGTAGACCTGAAACTCGCTGTCGTGGCTTAGCGCCTCACGGGCCAGCGCTTCGCTGCCGTAGGCCGTGATGAGGATGACCTCCGTCTCGGGCGACACACGTTTCGCCTCGCGAAATACGTCCATGCCGGTGATCTTGCCCCCGAGCTTGTAGTCCGTCACGACCACGTCGGGCGTTCGATTGCGAAGGCTCTTGATCGCTTCGTCGCCGGTGACGACGTGGTTGCAGGCGTAGTTCGAGCGCGTCAGCGCTTCGGCAATCGCCTCGCCGTGAGCGACTTCGTCTTCGACGATAAGCACAAAGGCCGTCTCACTCATCGCGGCGATCTCCATGATTGGGTGGCACCGAAAAACGAGGGGCTTGCCTAGGCGGACGCGCTGTCTGCGTCGTCTTGCGGCAATCGAATTGTAAAGGTCGTACCTTCACCCGGCTCACTCTCAAAACTCAGCGATCCGCTATGCTCGCTGATGATCCGCTGTGTGATCGACAGGCCAAGCCCATTTCCGCCGGCCTTGGTCGAAAAGAACGGCCTCAGGATTCGGTCGCGGTCCTCGCGAGCGACGCCCGTGCCGGTATCGGCAACGCGGATTATAACGTCATCGTTCTGCACGTCTGTGATGATGCGTAGGGTGCCTCCGTCGGGCATGGCCTGCTGCCCGTTGATGACGATGTTGAGAAGGGCCTGGCGGAGCAGTTTCTCGTCGGCCTGGCACAGGAGCGGGTCCGGCGCGAGGGCGAGTTCGATGGTGACGTTTGCATTTTTTGCGGACGGCTCGAAGAACTCCACAAGCCCCCGGACCACCGCGTTGATGTCGGTCTCGCTGAGTTCGGGTCCGTCGGAAACCGTCAGGTTCAGGAATTTGTCGAACAGCGTCTGAAGCCGCTCGGCCTCTCGCTTGAGCACATCCAGCTTCAGCAGGGCCCGCCGGCGCGTGTCCTCCGGGTGCGTGTCGAGGTCCTGGAGATCCTCGGTCAACAGTTTCAGGTTGACCATCATCGTCGAGAGCGGGTTACGCAGCTCGTGGGCCAGACCGCCGACCAGTTCGGTGATTTCGGCGATCTGCCGCTGCTGATCCCGCTCGCCCGATGCGTCGGCGTGAAGCGAACTGTCTCGTTTGCTGCTCAATTAGGAATAGCCACATGCGTGATCGAAAGGCACGCGGCCCCTCCCCGTGACCGGGGAGGGGCCGCCCCATCTATCGTTGAAGACAGCGCCGCGGCTGCCGCAATCACCAAACTCAACTAGGCTACGCCGGCTTCGGAAGTCTGCGTGGAGCCCTCGCGCTCCTCTTCTTCGACGGCCTTGCGTGACAGCTTGATGCGCCCCTGGTCGTCGATCGAGAGAACCTTCACGCGAACCGTCTCGCCCAGGCTGACCACGTCTTCGACCGACTTCACGAAGCCGGAAGCCAACTCGGAGATGTGGCAGAGCCCATCTTGTCCGGGGACGATCTCGACGAACGCGCCGAAGTCCTTGATGCCGCTGACGGTGCCGGTGTATATCTTTCCGATTTTCACTTCGGCGGTGACGGCCTCGATCATCTCGATGGCCCGCTCGGCGGCCTTCTGGTCGATCGATGCCACGTTGATCGTGCCGTCCGATTCGATCTCGACGGTGGC
>JADFRH010000214.1 GCA_022561415.1 Planctomycetota bacterium | reverse complement strand
CAGCGTGTCGACCACGGCATCGCCGAACGCCTCGCGCCGCTTCGGCCAATAGTCCGGACCCTCCTTGATGTGGTAGGGAGCATACTGGACGAAACACGAGACGATGTGCTTGCCCGGCGGGGCCACACTCGGATCGACAACGGACGGGATCACGACGTTGAGGTAGGGTCGATCGGAATAGTCGCCGTACTTGGCCTGGTCGTACGCCTTTTCGAGATAGTCGATGCTCGGGGCGATGGCGATGTCGCCACGGAGGTGACGCGTCCCGTTTGGCCGGCATGAAAACACCGGCAGTCGATCGACGGCAAGGTTCACTTTGCCCGAGCTGCCGCGCATTTTGTAGCGTTTGAGTTGGGTGATAAAGTCCGGATCGAGCTGCTTCTCGCCGACGAGTCCGAGGAAGGTTCGATGCGGATCGACGCCCGAGACGACCGTGTTGGCTCGGATTTCGTCGCCGCCCTGCAGTACCACGCCGACGGCCCGGCCGCTGTGCAAGAGGATGCGCTCGACGGGGGCTTCGGTGCGAATCTCGGCGCCGAAGCTCCGCGCGGCGTTTGCCACCGCGAGACTGATAGCGCCCGTGCCGCCCTTCGAGAATCCCCAGGAGCGGAACGCGCCGTCGATGTCACCGATGTAGTGATGGAGCAGGACGTAGGCCGTGCCGGGCGAGCGAACGCCGAGCATGGTGCCGATGATGCCGCTCACCGACATGGGTGCTTTGAGGACATCGGACTCGAACCACTGGTCCAGAAAGTCCACCGCACTCATGGTCATCAGTTGCAGGTTCAGATGCATCAGGTCCGTGCCCAGCGCCTGGAACCGTTTGCCCAGGCGAAGCAGTTTGACGAGTTCGACCGGGTCCATCGACGCGGGGTCCGGTGCGGGCGCGTCGATGATATCGCGGGCGAAGTAGGACAGCTTGGTCATGGCCATGCCGAACTCGGGGTAGACCTCGGCGTCTTTCTCCGAGAAACGAGCGATCTCGCGCCGCGTCTCGTGACCGTCGGCCCATCGACAGAGCGAATCGCCGTCGGGAAGCGGCAGGAACGAGCACTCCAGCGGGATCAGCTCCAACCCATGTTGGGCAAGCCCGAGTTCGCGGATGATGTGCGGGCGAAAGAGGCTAACGACGTAGGAGCAGACGGAGAACTTGAAACCGGGATAGAGCTCTTCGGTAACGGCCGCCCCGCCGAGCACGTGACGGCGTTCGAGCACGAGAACCCTGCGCCCGGCCTTGGCAAGGTAAGCGGCGCAGACGAGGCCGTTGTGCCCGCCGCCGATGATGATGGCATCGTATGTAGTCATTAGTGAAGAGTGAAGAGTAATACCTCGCTACTCGGGCTTCCGTCTGTCGGACGGTTTCCACAGCGGGAATTCTTCAAGCTCACCGGTGTTCAACGGTCCTTTTCTTCGAGACGTTTGATCAAGTTCCTCGTCATCCGTTGAATTTCGTCGATTTCCTTAATCAGCGCTTCCGCTGCGGATGAGGCCATGAATTCCAGGTTTCGTGCTATCCGCGTTTGCGTTTCCAGCTCGCCAAGAGAACCGAGCGCAATATACAGGAATCGACCATAATCTCGATTGGATCGCCGGTTGAATCCCTCCGCGATGTTTGACGGGACGGAAACCGCTGCCCGTCTCATCTGCGACGTCAATCCATACACCTCTTCCTTCGGGAACGCTTTCGTAACCGAGTAGACGCTGGTGGCAAGATCGAGCCCACGCTGCCAAATCTCAAGATCCTTGAAGTTACGAATCTTCTGCCGCTCGCGATCCACAGTGTATCCCTCTTCACTTTTCACTCTTCACTACCAACTCTTCACTCTTCACTCCCTCTTTCTCGCCGGGTCGAAGAACGGCTTCTTGCGTACCGTGGCCTTCACCCTGTGTCGCACGTACTCGACGGTGACTTCGATGTTCAGCTCTTCGCCGATGCGACCGTGCGGTGCGTCGACCGTGGCCAGTGCCAGGTTCTTCTTGAGCAGGGGCGACCAGGAACCGCTAGTGGCCTGGCCGATCTGCAACCCACTCGTCGTGTAGACCGGGACGGGCGACCGCCATGCGCTGGTGCAGACCTCGGGCGGCAGACCATGCCTCGCGAAAAGCGCCTGCACCTCGTCCCAGTCAATCTCCAAGCCCACGAACCGTCGCGCCGGGCCGTTTGCCTTCTCCGCGCGTAGCGCGGCCTGTCCGATGAAGGGGTCGCGGTCGAGATTGACCGTCCAGCCGAGCCCGGTTTCGTAGGGCGTGGACTTTCGCGACTCGATCGGGCAGTGGTTCGCGCTGTAGTAGTCGACACCGTTCATAATGAAGCCGGCCTCCACGCGACACACATCGAGCGCGTCGAGCCCGGCCGGTTCGAGCCCGAACGCTTTACCCGCGTCCATCAATGCCTCCCACAGCGGCACGGCATTCTCGTTACTCACCCATACCTCGTACCCGAGGTCGCCGGTGTAGCCGGTTCGGGTGATCGTGGCGTCGAAGCCGTCGATGGTCGCTTGGGTCAGGCGGAAGAACTCGAGGCCGTCGAGGTCGGCGTCCGTCACTTGCTTGAGAATATCACGAGAGGTGGGCCCCTGGATCGAGAGGGCGGCGATCGTGCCCGTGCTGTCTTCGATGGTCACGTCGAAGCCGCGCGCGTTTCGATGAAACCACGCCAGATTCGGCTCGGCCGCCGTGGCTCGGAAGTAGTTGTCCTCGATTCGCCAGACCGTGCCGTCGTCGAGCAGCTTGCCGTGGTCGTCGCACCAGCAGCAGTAGGCCACCTGCCCGATTTTGAGTTTGGCAATGTTCTTGACCATGATGCGCGACAGGAAGGCGGCCGCGTCCGGCCCGTGTATTTCGTACTTGAACAGCGGGGTGACGTCGATCATGCCGGCCGCGTTGCGGAAGGCGAAGTATTCGCGCTGGGGGTAGGTGTCGTAGGCACAGACGGCGAAGTATCCTGCCCAGTCCTTCCAGCGCATGCTCCTACAACACTTGGCGGTGCCGGGATGGAACGGGCTGGGGATGGGCATGCGGCGGGCGCTCCTCGCGACGCGCTCTAGGCACGGCTGTCCCAGAGGGGTTCGGACTCACCGGCGATCTTGTTCTCGAAACGTGCCATGACGAACAACGCATCTGACAGACGATTCAGATAGATGCCGACATGCTCGCCCACCTTTTCAACCTCGGCGAGACGGGCGACGTCGCGCTCGGCCCGCCGGCAAACGGTGCGCGCCACATGAAGCTGCGACGCCGCCAGCGTACCGCCGGGTAGCACGAAGTTTTCGAGCGGCTCGAGCTGCCCGGAAAGGTCGTCGATCAATCCCATGAAGCCCGCTCGCGGTCAACGTATTCGCGGGCGTCAACATCCTTCCAAACGTGCTTGCCCAAGCCCCTCAAGTCGCCCAAGTGCCTCGGTTCGTTGGGCCCTTCTGATTCGGGCGGGGCGTCCACCGGCGTGTTCACCTTATCGACGAGTTCCTTTACCAGCGGTCCACGCTCGGACTCGGCCAGGGTGAGGGCAGGATAGCGGTGTTTGAGGCAGTGGTAGACCACAACCGCCGGCGCCAAATCGAGGCCACGCGCGATGGTGTCGATGGCCGGGAGGGCCAGGGCAAGGCGATTGTTCTCGTATTTGCTTAGCCGACCCTTGTCCCAACCGACGCGATCGGCGAGTTCCTGCAGCTTTTTCTGCAGCTCGAGGGTGTTAAACTGATACTGGATCTTCTGCAATTGTCTCTCCATGCTTTGATTCGAGCGAATCAGTGTTGCAATCTGCTCATCTTTTGGCATTGCTAGCACCCGTCTCAGCGCCTCCTCATCTATTTTCCTAATCTCCTCCTGATTCTCTCTCTGCTCTTCAGCACGGCGATCGGCGAGCCACTTCTCTAGCTTCTCGGTTTCAGGGTCGGATGGCCCCTCCAATTTCCCAGGCGTCTCATTCATTCT
>JADFRH010000213.1 GCA_022561415.1 Planctomycetota bacterium | reverse complement strand
AGCCACGCGGATCAGTCGAATCGTGCCGCCCCCGCCTGTCCGGTACCGCGACGCCTCCGACCACTCGCGTCATACCGGTCGTACGCTATACTCCCATCGCTCGTGCATAACGTACCGCGTTCACCCGACAAGCCCACGGAGATAAAGCCATGGAATCCATCGACCTGCTCACGCTCGCCTCGAGATGGGCGCACATCAGTGCGGCCATCGTTGCCATCGGCGGCGCTGCGTTTCAGCTTCTGGCTCTTCGCCCCGCCTCGGAGAGCGTGCTCGATGCGGAGGAGCATGCGCGACTTCGTGATGCCATTCGCGTCCGCTGGTCGCGCATCGTCTTCGGGTGCATTTTCGTGCTTCTTCTGACCGGATTCGCCAACTTTTATTTTCTTGTGCTCGCTCCCAAGATTCCGCCCAAGCCCTATCACTGGTTCTTCGGCCCCAAAGTCCTGCTCGCCTTCTTCGTCTTCTTCATCGCCAGCGCGCTGGCCGGGCGAAGTCCGGGGCTTGCCAGGATGCGTGCAAAGAGTTCGACGTGGCTTGCCCTGCTTATTGTCCTCGGCGCTGCCATCGTGTTGGTTTCGGGCCTGTTATCGCAGATCAGGGCGGGCGCTGGATCGTAGTCGGAACTCCGGCGCATTCGTGTCCAAGGGGTGGCCCGCAGCCCGATCGGCGAGTTCTCGGGCGTGCCCCCGACGTCAGCGACCGATAGGCCGGCGATCGTCACCGCGATAATGGAATCCACCGCTTCGCTCGGATAGGATCGGGTGAAGAAGCGCACGCGGCCGCCGGCGGCGGTGTGTTACCGCGAACCAAACTGGATTCCATCACCAATTCGAGCAGCCAACGCATGACGCACAGTGAAGGTGCATCCACGGATACATTGTCGCCCACCGAGCACCCCTCGATCTTTGTGGTGATTCCGGCGTACAACGAGGGCGGGGCCATCGGCCAGGTCGTGCGTGAAGTGCGAGCCCTGTATCCGCATGTCGTGGTGGTTGACGATGGGTCGACGGACGACACATTCCGCGTCGCCGCCAGGCATGCCCCGTTCGTGCTCCGCCACGTCGTCAATCGTGGTCAGGGGGCGGCATTGCAGACCGGTCTCGAATTCGCCCTTGCACGCGGGGCCCAAATCATTGTGACGTTCGACGCCGATGGGCAGCATTGTGTTGAAGAAATAGCGAACATGATCGCACCGATCGAAGCCGGCTCGTGCGACATCACGCTCGGATCGCGTTTTCTCGGCGAGACCACGGGCATCCCACGATCGCGCCGCCTGCTACTGTGGGCGGCCGTGTTGTTCACACGCGTGACCGGGCGGATCAAAGTGACCGACGCCCACAATGGCTTTCGAGCCTTCTCGGCAGCGGCGGCTCGGAAGATCGACATCACCCTCGATCGCATGGCCCACGCCAGCGAGCTGATGGACCAGATCAGAGAATCTCGAATGAGGTTCGTGGAAATCCCGGTCCGGATTCGATATACCGAATACTCGCTTGCCAAGGGACAATCGGCACGCGGCGCGTTTCGCATCGTCGTTCACTACCTGCTCGGAAAGGTCCTGCAATGAACCTGTTTCAGATTCTAGCGCTGGGCGTCGTCGGGCTCCTGCTTCTTGTCAGTGTGACCGGCGTTCTCCGAGGATCGGTCGCGCGGCGCGACGGAATCCTCTGGACGTTGCTGTGGCTTGCGGCCGGCATCGCCATCATTCGTCCGGGGGTCACGCGCGTGGTGGCCAAGGCGTTGGGGATCGGTCGCGGCGCCGACCTCGTGCTCTATTGCGCCGTGGTTGTCATGATGATCGGCTTCTTGATGACCTATTCGCGCCTCCGGCGCATCCAGAGAGATCTGACGTTGGTCGTCAGGCACATCGCAAAGCGAGAGGCGGCCGTCAACCTTTCACCGGCCGAGGATAACGCGCCAAGCGATCAAGGCCCGGCGACCGATTCCTGCGCCGTGTAGAGGTCTTGGCTGGATCAGAGGAGCGCGTGCGTTAATCGTCGAAGAGGTCGAAGATCGAGTCCTGCAACGTTGGGTGCGGCACTCCGTCGGGGCCTAGAATTTCGATGGAGACATCGAAGTCGCGAATCTCGTCCGAATGATCAAAGACGAATCGGATTTCGTCATCGCACTCGTAGTCAAGCCCCTCGTTCAACAGGTCTGACTCCGTTTCGCGGTTGCGGCTCCCCGGAATCAGCAAGTCCGCGTCATCGATGACCACGGTTTGCAGTTCGTCGCAGTCCTTCCAGAAAGAGACGGTCTCGCCCGGCTCCAGGAAAAAGGTTTCCTCATGCCCGAGCCCCAGCCACACCAGCGGCAGGATGTGGTCGTCGTAGGCCACCGTCACCTCGATGGAAAACGACGGAGAGTTGTTGACCAGCGTCACGGTCACGGCGTCAGGCGGGACTTCCCGCGCCACCACGAAATCCGCCACGACCGCGTCCGCCAGTTCATCCACGATGAGCCTGACTTCCGCGGCCGCTTCGGTCACGGCGTCCGCCAGTGTCTCCGCAATTGCGGCGTCGGTTGCGACACCGCACCCGGCCCCGCTGATCGATAAGGCCGCGATCGTCAAGAAACCGCATCGATTTCGCATGTATCCGCTCTCCAAATATCGAGGCCTGGGCGTTCGACTCCATGCTCGGCAAGCCAAAGCGGCGGTGCCCGGCGCGGACGTCCCCTCACTCGGATCGTCGATTCCGCCGGGCTGACCGTAGTAATTCCGCCGGCTTGTCTGATATCGAGCTCCGATTTAGCATGTCGGTTAGCGCAGTTGTTGCGCGGCATCGCAGTTTCGACTTCGGAGAACCGGCTATGACTCAGAACCAAGGGCGAAGGGAGTTTCTCGGAAAAGTTGTGATAGGGGGATCCGTTGTCGCGGCGACCGGGGCTGGGGCGACCCTGGCATCGGCGAAAGAGAGCGGGGCGGCTCGGCGCGTGGTGCCGGCTCGCCCAGGTGCGCCATTCTCGCGCGCTGTTCTTCTCGACAATCTGATCTACGTAGCTGGCGTCGTGGGTCGCAAGCCGAACTCGCCGGAGTTGGCGTCGAAAGAGTTTCGACCGCAATGCCGGCAGGTGATGGAGAACCTCAAGGCCTCCGTCGAAGCGTCCGGCTCGACGATGGCCAGAGTGCTCAAGTGCAACTGCTTTCTGACCGACGTATCCGACTTTCCGGTCATGAACGAGCTGTTTCGCAGCTATTTCCCGAGCGATCCGCCCGCTCGCTCGACGGTCGTCGTCAAGGAGTTGGTGGTGCCCGGCGCCAAGATCGAGATCGACTGCGTAGCCGGCCTTTGATCCAGGCGACGTGTCTGAGGGCTTTGCAATGCCGACGCGATGGGACGGCGCCGTCTCTTCTGCATCGCGGAGTGATTCGACCGCTCGACGACCCACCATGCCGGACCGTTACGCGCAGACCGCACGCGGAACGTGCGCAAGACACTTGAGCACGGTCGCAACCTCCTGGGGCGTGTTGAAGTAGCCAAAGCCGAATCGCGTCGTACCGTCGCCCGGTAGGGTTCCAATCGTTTCGTGAGAGAGCGGAGCGCAGTGATAGCCTGCCCGCGTTGTAATCTGGTGCTCTTCTGCGAGCCACCTGGCCAGCTCCTTCGGCGTAATGCCGTCCATCGTGAGCGAGACAACGCCGGTTCGCGCGTCGAGATCCCGCGTGCCATACACTTTCACGCCGGGAATCTTTTCAACGCCCTCGATGAAGCGACCAGCCAGCTTGCGCTCGTGAGCGCGAATCTTGTCGAGTCCCGTTGCCTCGACCCATTCGATACCCGCGGCCAGTCCGGCAATTGCCGGCAGATTGTGGGTTCCCACTTCGTAGCCGCTGGGTAACTTGTGCGATAGGCCGTGCTCACCCGAGTCGCCGCCCGTGCCGCCCTCGGCCAGGGTTCGCAGATCGACATGCGGCGCGACGTAAAGACCACCGATGCCCGGTGGTCCGCAAAGCCCCTTGTGCCCCGCGAAGGCGAGCATATCCGCGCCGAGCTCTTCGACGTTGATCTCGAGCAGCCCCGCGGATTGCGCA
>JADFRH010000212.1 GCA_022561415.1 Planctomycetota bacterium | reverse complement strand
CCAGAGTTGCGGTGCGCTCTTCACTCTTCACTCTTCACTAGAAACTACCGAACATCCATGAAAACTACCGACGATACGACCGTCCCTTCGGTACAGACGACCGAGCTTGACACCGTTTGGTTTCAGGTCGGCGGTACGATCTGCAACTTGAAATGCCATCACTGTTTCATTAGCTGCACGCCGGAGAACGATAAGTTCAAGTTTATGTCGTTGGATTTCTGCAGACGCTACCTGGGCGAATCACGCGCGCTGGGCGTCCAGGAGTACTACTTCACCGGCGGCGAGCCGTTTGCCAATCCGGAAATCTGCGACATTTTGGAATTGACGCTCAGCTACGGGCCGGCCACAGTGCTGACCAACGCCACGCTGTTTCGCGACAGCACACTCGACCGGCTCGAGACCATGGCCAAGGCGTCAGGCCACAGGCTCGAAATCCGCGTCAGCCTCGACGGCTACTCCGCAGAGATGAACGACCCGATTCGCGGAGAGGGCACGTTTGATCGGGCCATGGAAGGTGTGAGGCGGTTGGTCAAGCGCGGCTTCCGGCCCATCCTGACGATCACGCGCACCTGGTGCGGGGCCGACTGCGAGGTATTGGAAGGGTTTCGCAAGCTGCTGGCGGGGATCGGTTACAATGAGCCGCGCCTCAAGATTTTGCCTCGGCTCAAGATCGGGGCCGAGGTGGAACGAACCGGCGGCTACGGCAAGGAAGCGCACATCACGCATGCCATGATGGAGGGCTTCGACCAGAGCCGGTTGATTTGCAGCAACAGCCGTCTCGTGACGGACCAAGGCGTCTGGGTCTGCCCGATCCTTCTGGACGAGCCGACCGGCCGCATGGGCGACGATCTGGCCGAATCCATCCGCGACTATCCGCTCGCGCATGCCGCGTGCTACACCTGCTGGCAAAACGACTCGATCTGCTCGAACAGCACGACGGCCGCTACAACGACCGGCACGTAGCGGAAGTAGTCCTGGCCCGGTCGCATGGTCCACGCCCTGGGGAGTATATTACAAGGACTGAAATGGCTACTTTAGGAGTACCGATGTGAATCGACTACTGATTGCCTCGTTCGCGCTGGGGTTGTCCTCTTGCATGGCTGGGTGCATCGCCAGCTCAGCGACAAATCCTGGGTCAGGGAATCGCTTGACCCCGCAACGCCTCTCGGTAGCCGAAACCTGGCGAGAGTCGACATTCGGTCCTTCCGAACGTGATTCAGCTCGTGACTTGGCACCTTTTGTCGTGGTCGGATACGGCTTTCCGAAAGAATCAGAGAGAGTGCTGAAGATCTTCACCCTGGGGCACGACCTGGAGCATCTTTTTGAATTCCTTCAGTTGAATGGCGTGTCGCTAGTACGGACGGGAACAGGTACGGCGACGATGGTCGACAGTGATGGACTCCGGAATGTCCTAGAGGCATACCTTCAAATTCTGGTCCAACGCCTGGACATCTGCATTTCAAACATGGCCCATATCGACACAGGTGTGGTCTCCGGGACAGATCGGACGCCGTATCGAAGAAAGGTGTTCGTTCTCCATGACGATGGAACCACCACCGTCGAATCAGACCCTTCCCCTTTCCTGCTTGAATGGGCACCGGCACACCCGTACGCAATCAAGACCGGGGATCGCCAAGGGTATGTTCCTCACCCGAACGTAATTCGCATCGTGGAAGAAATTGAACTGATATCAATAGCGGTCGAGATGAAAATCATTCGCGATGCGCTGAGTGCTCTCTTCGACCGAACATATCGACATCAGTAGGAACCCCGTCCATCCGCAAGACGCATGGGCGGGCGGACTAGGCTTTGTCTGAAAACTGAATTCCCGTTGGCGTTTCCGCCGCTCAACGGCCGGTACAGGATCCGACCGCTACGATCAGCGTGTCTTCAGACAGAGCCTAGGCAGCGCTTGCGTGAACCTTGCGTCTCGCCGTCGCACTTCTCGCCCTACTTCTTTGCGATGCAGTACAAATGTTTATCGCCGCGAAGGAATAGTGCGTCGCCAACGATGGCGGGCGATGCGGAGAAGCTGTCGTCGAGTTTGTTGGTGGCTAGTAGTTTGAACTCCGGGCCGCATTTGATGACGGCCGTGGCTCCGTTTCGCCCGGCCACGTAGAGCCGATCAGCCGCACCGACGATAGACGAGTATACTCCTTCGACACCATCAAGTCGCTGCTTTGTGTAATTTTCCTTGCCGGTCGCGGCGCTGAGGTTCGAGAGAATCGCCCGGTTGTTGTCGAGGAAGTAGAGCCCGTCGCCGTACAAGATGCCCGAGGGCACATACGGCGTCCCCTTACCGTCGTACTTCCACGCGACCGACGCCGACTCGCTGATGTCTCCGGTTGCCCCGGCGAATCGAATGGCCCGGATCGCGTTGCCGCGAAAACCGCTCATCGCGTAGACCAGAGCGCCGGCCGACATCGGCGACGGCGTCGCATTCATGGTCATGCCGCTGCACTTCCAGAGCAGCTCCCCGGTCGCTAGGTCATAGCCTCGTACAAACTTCGTTGCGCTGGCCACGACCTGGGCTTTTCCATTGGCTTCGACCACGATGGGCGTAGCCCATGACGTGGGCTCGTCGCGATCGCGCCGCCATTTTTCTTTTCCGGTGCTCTTATCGAGGGCGACGATAAACGAATCGCCCTCGTGGTCCCAGGTGACGACGATGGTGTCGCCGTGCAGTACCGGCGAGCTGCCCTCTCCGAAACCGTTTCGCGTCGTCATCTGTCCGAAATCTTTCCTCCAGATGAGCTCGCCGTCCATGTCCAAGCAAAAGAGGCCGCGCGATCCGAAATAGGCGAACAGATGTTTCCCGTCGGTCACGGGCGAGCTGGACACGAGGCTCGCATCGCGGTGACCGCCCTCATGGGGAAGTTCTTCAACCAGCGTCTTCTGCCAGATGGTCTTGCCCGTGTTGCGGTCCAGCGCGAGTAGTGCAAAGTTGTGGATGTGGGTCGGTGTCGATCTGCCCCGGCCGCCGCGCCGACCTCTACCCCCTCCACCGCCCGGGCCACCGCGCCCTCGGCGCCCACCGGGACCTCCGCGACCTTCAGCGCCTTCTCGACCCTCTCGGCGTCGCCGACCTTCGCGACCCTCACGTTGCCGTCGCTGACGTGGTGCGGCATCTTTGGCGTCCTGTTCTTCCGACTCGGCCTTGGGCTTCGCTTCGCGATCCGTCTTGATCGCGGTTTGGATGTATACACGATCACCCCAGATGATCGGCGTGGCGTGTCCCTTGCCGGGGATCTCGACCTTCCACCGAACATTTTTCGTCTCGCTCCACTCGGTCGGCGGCGTGCCGTGCGGCGCGACGCCGGTCGCAAGGGGCGTCACAAGCGGTTGCTTCGCAAGTTGTTGATTCAAGTTGGCGGGTTGTTGATTCAAGGGGTCGCATGGTGCGGACCTTGCGGCGTCGGCCGAAACCCGGTCGCGCCGCTGCGGGCGTTACGGCCGGACCTCCAGCTAACGGAACCAGCTAACGGAACCAGCTAACGGCACGTTGTTTCCGGAGTGCTGCTGACGACGACCGATCCTGGCGCGCCGCCAAAGCGTCGGCCTTGCGGCGGTACGTGATAGAGAATCCATTTTCGCGATCGCGCGACGATCGGCAGGTCGAGCATCCAATCATTCCACGTAACGACATCGGTGAACGCGTACTGCCCGGCCAGGGTGATCCAGTCGTCGACGCTGCGATTCTCCCAGAGCTCTCTTCCGGAATCTCGCATCAGGCCGCCGCGTGCGCGTTTCCACGACGGGCCGCGCTCTCGGAACAGGTCTTCGCCATACACGCCCTGGAGAATATGGTTCATCGAAGGTCCCGACTCCGGGACGTAGGGCAGTTGATTGAGGGCGGCTCCCTCAAGCAGCACCGGCCGACGCGTGTGAAGCTGCATCGAGCGAATCGACGAGGCGGGAAACAAGCTGATCTTCCGCTGGATCGCGCTGGACGAGTTGGAACGAGAGACGGTTCTACCGAGCTTCCTTGTCGAGGGGTTGCGGGACCTGCCGGCGGTGACTGAGCATATCGTTCACAGAGGACGATAGG
>JADFRH010000211.1 GCA_022561415.1 Planctomycetota bacterium | reverse complement strand
TGAGCTGGGCACGCTGGATGATGCGCCGACCGCCGGGCGTGCCGAGGGAATGGGGGTAGTCACGTGCTGGGTTTTCTACTGCGATTCCTGGTTCTCTACCTCCTGCTGATGATGCCGTGGCCGGGCGTCGAGACTAACTACCGGGATGCCTTTGTGAAGGGCGGCGAACTTCTCTATCGCAACTTGGGCGAGTATTATGATATCAGACTCCCGGAAGAAACGAAAGACAAGGGGCCGGATGTCGTGATCGTCGTGCCGCGGCGCGACATGGGAAAGCTGGTCGAGCTCGGCATTAGCAGCCGCGAGGTGGGGTATCTGGGATCGGTCGTGGTGGTCTCCTTGATGCTCGCCACACCCGTTGCGTGGCGTCGAAGGCTGTGGATTCTCGGCCTCGGCTTCGCGTTGACCTGCTTGTTCGTGATCGTTCGTCCGTTGCCTCTGGTGTTATACACACGCATGGCGGATGCGGATATTCTCAGCGGTGCGGTCGAGCCCGGCGCCTATCAAGAAGCCCTCGCTGCGATCGTCAAGTTTGTTGGCTTCGGGCAACCGATGTCCTACATCGTTCCGATCATCATCTGGCTACTCGTCGCGGTACGACGAGACGTTGTCGTCCAGCTCCTCCCGGAGCTAGGCCGCAGCGCCGCGCAGAACGAACGCAACCGCTAACGCCGTTTCCCATCACGCCCTCCCACCGCTAGAATCGGTCTGACGTGCCCCGGCGGTGCGTCCGGTCGCTGGAAGACATGATGATCGCGCGGTCCGAGTTTCAACACGTTTGTCGTTCAACCGCCCGGGCGATCGCGGCTGGCGCCGCGATTCTCTTCTTCGCTTCGCTCGGCGGCGCGTCCTTCGCAGCCGCGACCTTGGGCGCCGCGCCGCCCGCTCCCGTTGCGTCGCCGGTATCCGTCCCGGAATGGGCGATCGGCGCAGCGTGGTATTTGGTTGACGTGCCGCGTTTTGCCAACGGCGACAAGTCAAACGATCCGCGTCGTGCTTACGTCCGGCGAGTGACGATCGTGAGACGGCGTGTACTCGGACCTTGACTGTCACTCATGCGCAACGATCAGCCGATTACCGTTGACCCTTGCACGCTCATTCGACAGTATAAGAAGGGGCCAAACGGCGTACCCGCCATGGGAGTTGCGAATTACCAATTACGAATTACGCTCGCATCAGCCATCAGCCGTGATTCGTAACTCGTGTTTTTCTCGCCTCCCGCTGCCGATTCCCGCCTCGGACGGGTGACGGGCGGTAGAGGCGGCTTCCGTGTCGGCTGACACGGCTGACAACTGACAACTGTGTACCACGTAGCGTAGGAGTTTTTCGATGCAGACAGTCAAAAAAACCGTGCTGGAAGTACTGGTGCTCGCGGTGGTGGGTGCCGGCGTGGCGCTGGCGGTGAACGGCGCGCAGGGAAGCCGCGGACTCAAGCTCACCAAGAACTACTTTGCCAAAGTCGCCGTCCCGAACCATGCAGCACTGCGAACGCCGACCGTGAAGAAGGGCGAGGCCGTGCAGGCTGCGACGTCCAAGCATGTCAAGCATGACTACCAGGATGTTTCGTTTGCCGACGCGGTCGCGATCTTCGAGGATCCCGGCACGGAACTCGGAGTCAACATTTTCGTCGACGCTCGAAACGACGCGGCCTATGAAGAGGGACACATTCCCGGCGCGATACAGGCCGACCATTACCGGCTCGAGGACTACATGGACAACCTGCTCGACTTCGTGGCCGGCGGTGGTGGGCTTATCGGTATTCACGCGGCGACCGACTGTTTCTATAAATGGCCTGGCTACGGCGACCTCATGGGCGGCTATTTCAACGGGCATCCGTGGCATGAAGAGGTGACCGTCGTCGTCGAGGAGCCAAGCCATCCGCTATGTGCGCCATTCACCACACCGAGCTTTCAGATCACAGACGAAATCTATCAGTTTCGCACCCCCTATTCGCGGCTGCGCCAGCGCGTCCTGCTCAGCCTGGACGCCGATCGCGCGGACCTCAGACGCAAGGGCATCCGTCGGACGGATCGGGATTTTGCGGTGAGCTGGGTGCGGACCTACGGAGCGGGCCGGGTGTTCTATTGCTCGCTGGGACACCGCGACGAGATTTACTGGAATCCCGCTATTCTACGGCATTACTTGGCCGGCATTCAATTCGCCATGGGCGACCTTCCGGCCGACGCCACTCCGTCGATTCGACGCCCTGGTGGTGGGGAACCGCTCATCGACGGACAAACGCTGGCTGGTTGGCAGGGGCTGGTCCGCAACGTCAAGGCCGGCGCCGACATGTCCGACGAACAGCTCGCCGCAGCCCAACAAGCCGCCAACAAACAGATGGCCGATCATTGGACGGTCAAGGACGGTGTAATCCACTTTGACGGCCAGGGCGAGAGCATTGCCACGATAGACGACTACGGGGACTTCGAGCTGCGTGTAGACTGGAAGATCGACGCCGGCGGCGACAGCGGTATCTATCTGCGAGGGACGCCGCAGGTGCAAATCTGGGATCCCGCCCAATGGCCTGAAGGTTCCGGTGGTCTTTCCAATAACGCCAACAACCCCAGCAAGCCCACCGTCCGGGCCGACCAGCCGGTCGGATTCTGGAATAACTTTCACATTACCATGATGGGCCAGCGGGTGAGTGTCCGGCTCAACGACGTGCTCGTAGTCGACAACGTGGCATTGGAGAACTATTGGGATCGCACCGTAGCCGTCTATCCCACGGGCCCGATCGAACTGCAGGCTCACGGCGGGGCGCTGGAGTTCAAGAACGTTTTCGTCAAGAGCGTGTCAGCGACACGAGTGGCGGCGGCCGGATCGCGATCGACGTGGCAGCCGTTACTGAACGGGAAGGATCTGACCGGCTGGACGTGCAAGGAGGGAAGCTGGACGGTTGAGGATAGTGTGCTCACCCGCCGGGGCGGTGGCGACATTTGGACCGACGCCCGGTTCGGCAACTTCCGACTGGAGCTCGAATTCAAGCTCGGTGCGGGCACCAACAGCGGCCTCTTCTTCCGAACCGGCGACATCCGCGATTGCGTGCAGACGGGCATCGAGTTGCAGGTGTTCGATTCCTACGGCAAGGAATCGCCCGACAAACATGACTGTGGAGCCATCTATGACTGTTTGGCGCCAACAGTCAACGCCGTCCGCCCGCCCGGCGAGTGGAACCACCTGGTGCTAACCTGCATGGGTCCGGTCATTCAGGTTGCCATGAACGGCCGGCGGATCATCGACATGAACCTGGACGACTGGACCGAGCCGCACCGCAATCCCGACGGCACCAAGAACAAGTTCCGCACCCCCTACAAGGACATGCCGCGGTCAGGCCACATCGGCTTCCAGGACCATGGCAAGCCCATCGAATATCGCAACATCCGAATCGAGAAGTTCTAAGAGGTCGCCATCCTGCACGCCATACTGCCGCGATGGATGGTTCGCCTTCGGAGCGCTATTCGAAGAGCATCGGCCCCTCGCCCGAACCGGATGCCTTCACCTTCTTCGGCCAATAGACACCTATCACTACCCAGGTTTTCGGATGCCTGAGCAGCGTGCCGACATAGAAGTGCGTATCCCGATCCGGCGCACAGAGCTCGTTGAGGAACTTCGCGCGAACCGACGCAGCGGCTTCCGTGGGCGTCGCTCCTTTATCAATGACCTTCCAATAGAGCGCTCCAGTTTCCCAGTCCTCGATCATGATTCTGTGCGGTTTCTTGCAACGCTCATCATCGCACTGGAAGACGCATTGGAACTTGAACGGCACTTTCTCCGGTGGTGTCCTCGTTTTCTTTCGGTTTTCCCATAGGTGTGCAGAGCGACGACGGGCTCCTCGGGGGCGGTCGGGTCTGGGCGGATCCACGGCCCGGCCAAGCGGTCCGACAATGCTCGATGGTCGTCGAGATTCCGGTCGCCGTCCATTGCCGCAAAACACCAGCCGTCCGCCAATCCCCTGCGGTTATCGGTGATCGAGATGCAGGTGCTATTCGAGAAGAGGGAATGAGTCGTTGAG
The DNA here is from genome assembly GCA_022561415.1 of Planctomycetota bacterium. The sequence goes on along the minus strand of JADFRH010000211.1, from coordinate 41 downwards.
CACTTCGGTCAGGCGGGCGGCGGTTTTGGCATGGCTTGCAC
>JADFRH010000210.1 GCA_022561415.1 Planctomycetota bacterium | reverse complement strand
AGAACTTCTCGACCATCGTGCGCTGAACTTCGACGGATTTGATGACGCTCTGTTTGGGGACCACTAAGTCTTCACGACGGGCGTGGCGACGGTGTGGACGGTCAACATCGGCGATCCCGGCGATCGAATCGACTACTTAATCGACCTGAACGACGTGTCCGCATCCGTCGGCATCCTGCGGGCCGTGATGGGCCCGGATGGAATCGGCGATGCGTGTGACACGAGTGACTCGGACGGGGATGGGTTTCTGGTCGTCCTGGAGAACCCCGGCCCCGCAGCACGCGGCACGCCGCAACCCCACGCCGCCATCCTGACGCCCAACCCCCAAGCCGACATCCCGGCCGTGAGTGCGTGGGGCCTGATAGTGATGACGCTGCTAGTGCTGACGGCCGGAGCGGTGTTGTTGGGAAGGAAGCCACGAATCCAAACGTAGCGTCGCCCCTTGTGGGCGGCGCATTCGCGCCAAGGACGAACGCGCCGGGGCGTTTCTGCGACCCCTTCGGGGTCGAATGGAATGGCGGACGGTGTAACGTCGCGGCGGTTTGATCCGTGGGCGGTGTCGCCATCCGTGGGTGTCGTGATCCGTGGGCGTTGCCCACGGCTACTATCTGTCAGCCCGTCAGGCTGTGGAGAATGCATCGCAGGAAAAACTTCGCGCATCGCAGTCTGAACCTCACCTACTGCAATGCAGCCTGAAATTCGCGCACCGCATCGCAGGCTGAACTTTGCCCATTGCAGGCTGAAGGCCTGCCAGACAATAGCCGGTGGCAGAGCGCAGCGCCGCCACCGGTACCCGGCGATCCCCCAATACCCCGACCCTGAAAGGGTCGCAGATCGCACCCTACGATCCATCGCCACCTACGACCAAAGGTAACGCGAATCGAAAGCCACGCCGTACCGCTTGGCCAGCGCGACGACCTCGTCCTCAACGGTCATGGTCTTGTGCCGTTCCTTCTGTCGCTGAATGTATTCGGTCACGGCACCAACCTGCGACTCGCCGATCGAGAATCCCCCCTATCCGTCCTGCCGATGGAAACCGGCGAACGAATCACCCTTCGTCTTGATCCACTTCGAGGAATCCTTCTTGAGCGTCATCATGAAATCACTGAGGGCGATGTTTTTCGACAAGCTGATCAACAGATGGACGTGGTTCTCGGTTCCGCCGATAGCTAGCGCCGGCGATTCGCGATTCCGACAGATCCCACCCAGGTAGGCGTGCAGGTCGGGATCGATGGCGCGTGCAATCAGATTGCGGCGATCCTTGGTGGAAAAGACGACATGCAGCAGTAGCCGCGTAAGCGTTTGTGCCGTGGGGGTATTCTACCCGTGCTATCCCTGGCGGGCCAAGATTCTGCGACCCTTTCAGGGTCGATTGAATCGGGACCGCGTGCTCCGTGGGCGGCGTCCCGGCGCGCCGGGACTCTGCCCACGGCTGCTGTCTGGCAGCCTTTCAGGCTGCACCAAGCTTCATCAGCGGGGATGCGGTAACCTTCGGAGGTGTCACGGACCCTGGGAATGCAGATTGCGGCCAAATTCCTTGACCTTTTGCGCCGATGTGATATATTACATGCAGGGTTCGACCGGCAAAGCCGGATCGCTCGCGTTGAGGCGAGCGCCACGGCCCGGGCTGGGGCATACTCGCGGAACCGGGCGGTTTTGAGATTGATGATGCAGACACGATGCTAAGCACACGTTTCGCAAGGAAACACGCTCTCTGGGCAAGGGTGTTGGCCGTGCATTGTCGATCGACTGACCGGGTGCCGTCCATATCGCATGGACGTCGGCATGCGGGTTCACTTCGTTTGCATTCGGAGATCCTCTCCTGAAAGTCGGCCTTCCTGACGGGAAACAGCTTGAGGTTCAAAGCGGTGCGACCGCACAGGATGTCGCCGCCCTGATCAGTCCGGGCCTGGCGCGAATGGCCATCGCCGCAAAGGTGTCCAGTAACGGGTCCACGCAGATCGTCGATCTTTCTCGCCCGCTCGCGCCCGATTGCGAAGTCGGAATTCTCACCAAGTCCGACGAGGATCCGGAGAGCCTCAACGTGCTCCGGCACAGTGCCGCGCACGTCATGGCCGAGGCTCTTTGCGAACTCTTTCCTGAAACCAAGCTGGTCTACGGACCGTCGGTCGACGGCGGCTTCTATTACGACGTGGATTGCCCGCAGTCCATCACGCCGGATCATTTCGCCGACATCGAGGCGCGGATGCAAAAGATCGTCAAGGAGGATCGACCATTCTGTCGCTACGATCTCAGCCGCGATGAGGGCATGGTCAAACTTCGCGACGAGGGCAGCCGGTACAAGATCGATAACGCCGAACGTGCCGAGGGTGACGTGCTGAGTTTCTACGTCACCGGCGAAAACCGCGGCGAGCACTTTGAAGACCTGTGTCGCGGTCCGCACGTTCCCCGCACCGGGCTGATCAAGGCGTTCAAGATTCAGCAGGTGAGCCGCTCGTTCTATCGCGGCGACGTCAACGACCAACCGCTTCAGCGCGTCTACGGCACGGCGTTTTTCAAGAAGGCGTCCCTGACGGCGCACCTCGAACGCCTCGAGGAGGCCAAACGCCGCGATCACCGCGTGATCGGAAAACAACTGGATCTGTTTGCCATCCGGGACGAGGTCGGCAGCGGGCTCGTTCTTTGGCTTCCCAAGGGAACCATCATCCGCACCGAGCTTCAGAACTTCCTTACCCAAGAGATGCTGAAGCTCGACTATGAGATGGTGATGACGCCGCACATCGGGCGGCTCGACCTGTACAGGACCAGCGGGCATTATCCCTACTACGAAGATTCGCAGTACCCGGCCATGTTCGAGACGGATCGCGGCAAGGCGATTCAGAGCGTCCTGCAGCTTGCGGCGACGGTAAAGGCATCCGGCGAAAAAGAGCGAGACAAAGGAGTCCGGTCCGTCGCGACCATGGTCTCCGCCATTCAGGACACCTGGGGTGCGATCCCCGGTTTGGAGAACCCGACCGACCTCGATTCGACGATCGAGGCGTTGTACGCCGCGTCGGAGGCAGAGCCGGGTTATCTGCTGCGGCCGATGAACTGCCCGCATCACATTCAGATTTACGCCTCGCGCCCGCGAAGCTATCGCGATCTTCCCGTCAGACTCGCCGAGTACGGTACGGTCTATCGCTTCGAGCAGAGCGGCGAGATCAGCGGCATGACGCGCGTGCGCGGGTTCACGACGGACGATGCGCACATGTTCGTCACGCCGGACCAGCTCCAGGACGAGTTGCTCGCCACGGTGGATCTGACGCGGCGCGTGCTATCCGCGTTGGAGTTGACCGACTATCGCGTGCGGGTCGGGCTTCGCGATCCATCGAGCGACAAGTACGTCGGCTCGGCCGAGAACTGGGCTCTGGCGGAAGAGGCGGTGCGCGCGGCGGCCAAGGAGAGCGGCGTGGCGTCGACCGAAGAGATCGGTGAGGCTGCGTTCTATGGGCCGAAGATCGACTTCATCGTCAAAGACTGCATCGGGCGGGAGTGGCAGCTCGGGACCGTGCAGGTCGACTACAACGTGCCGGAGCGTTTCGACCTGACCTATGTCGGGAAAGACAACGCCTCGCATAGACCGATCATGATCCACCGCGCCCCGTTCGGCAGCATGGAGCGCTTCGTCGGTATCTTGATCGAGCACTTCGCCGGCGCATTTCCGCTCTGGCTCTCGCCGGTGCAGGTGGCCGTGTTGACCGTCAGTGAAAAGAGTGAGGCCTATGCCCGCGGCGTTTACCGCGAGCTTCGAGACGCGGGCCTTCGCGTGGAACTCGACCTCAGCGGCGAGAAGATCGGCCCGAAGAAGCACCGTTTCCGAACGGCCAAGGTGAATTACATTCTGGTCGTGGGCGAGACTGAGGCGGCCGAGCAGACCGTCAACGTCAACGATCGTGATGGAGAAAGAATGGGCAACATGCCCTTGGAAAAGTTTCTCGACGCTTGTCGGATAGAGATTTCGTCGAAAGGTCGTGCTCATGTATCGAACGGTTAGGATCGCCGGCATGTTTGGCGGCGCAGCATTTACCACCGCGGCCGCGCGCGGATGGGGTTTCAGTGGGGGCGCTATCGCGGCTGGCCAGCCCCGGCGCGCCGGGG
>JADFRH010000209.1 GCA_022561415.1 Planctomycetota bacterium | reverse complement strand
CGCCAAGACGGGTGGAAGGCTGGCGTCGAAAACCGTTATGCGCGCCGCAACGCCCTGGCTGATCGTGGCCGACGCGGCGCAACTGGGAGCCGAAGTCGCGCTCTCACAGCGCGGCGCGGACCCGGAAGAGGCGGAGCGTTCCGGTCAAGTCGTCGGTCTGGGCGCCTCCGTGGGTATCGGTGCATTGGCGGCCGGGCCGGTCGGCGCATGCGCAGGTGCGGGCCTTTGGTTTGCCGGCGAACTTGCGGGAAAGTGCCTCACGGAGTCCGTAGCACGCTCGCAGCGAACAAGAGTCTCCCGGCTGACCCGAACGGTCGCTTCAGGCAACGCGAACGCCGACGAAGCATGAGACTTGCTCGCCGTCGGAGAACCGGCGGGATTCGACCGTTGCTGAAACGAAACCCATTTCCGCAAGCAGGTGCAGCCACGTCGCTTCGGAGAACAGGCCGAGGGTAAGGCGAACGTGCTCGATGCGCGCTGGGCGATCGCCCTCGCGCAGTATAAAGACCATGTCCATGGCGTATTCGGTGTCGCTGGGGTCCGGGTCGCAGGTCCATTCAAGGTAGCGAAGCGATCTAGTGCCGTCATCTTGGCCGTCGTGGCCTCCGTGGGCGGTCGTCGGGGCGAAGGTTTCGCGCGTAGCATCCGTGACGAACATGGCCACGCCGCCCGGCGCGCAGTGGGCAAAAGCCGTGGCCATCGCCTCGCGAAGTGCGCCCTCGGTGAGCATGTACGTAATCGCGTCGTGCGTGAACACGGCGTCGAACTCGCGCCCGAGCCGCAGCGAGCGCATGTCGCCCTCGATGTGCTCGCACTCCGGGTTGAGCTGCCGACTGACGGGCAGCATGTCCGGCGAGAGGTCGGTAAGCGTCATGCGGCATCGCGTCTTGAGATGAAAAGCGTTGTTGCCGCCGCCGCAGCCCAACTCGAGCATCGTCTCGATGGGGCGCGTGGCGTGCTCCGACATGATCCGCCAAGACTGCTCGGCTTCTTCGGCGTATTCCGCCACCGAAGAAACCAACGGCCACCAGGATGAGAGCGTTGAGTAGAGTTTCATTGTCTCGCATTGCTACCAGAGCAGGATCGGCTTGAAAAGAAAGAAAACTGCGCGACCACTGGCGTCCTGCACGACCCATCCTACGATCAGCATGCCCACACTCATCCATCGGTTGAGTTGAAGCAGCCGACGACAAGCAAACCAATGCAACGACAAGAATACCGCAACTTCCGCCCAGCTGACTCCCGCAACTACGCCGTCGATTTCGATAGCGCCGTGGAACACGGCAAGGACGAATTGGCAGCCGGCCCAAAGGAAAGCCAACATCGCGACAGCCGGGCTGTACGCCGCCACTAGGTCCACCCATCGCAAGGCACCAATCCTTCCGCGATACACCCATCTGACAAGAGCGGCAAGTACACACACCGTAACGACGTCGCAAGCCACTTGCATCAGCCAAAACGCGGGCTGCTGACTCCAATCATAACCGGCGAATTTCCAAACGGAGTCGAGAGCTTTCGTGGGCCGGTGGTACTTCGCCACCAACCGAAGAAAGAAGACTACCTTGCTCGCTAGATACTCGGCGACCAGGAAACCAAAGGATATTGTTACGAACGCCGCGACAAGTTTGCCAGCCCTGTCGATACGTCTGTCTTTGCGATTGCTAACATTCTCGAAGTAGCGTGCGGGATGGAACGATGCGCGTATTAGCGTGCGGAGCACTCGGCGAAGCGCCGAGCCAGTTTCCGGCCGCTCCCAGGGAAGAAGATGGACTGCGAATGCTGCGTACTCCGGGTCGAACGCTGCACCGCACTCGGGACAGCGATGCTCGGTCAAACCCAGCAGTGAGTACCCGCAGGTAGGGCAATGCGGTGCGTTTGCGTCGGAAACAACAGACCCGGTCATCTCGATAGCTTACATATCACAGCACGGCACGTGAACCACGTGCCCTACATTGTTCACGCGCACCGATCCGCCGGGGATGAACCCCGGCGCTACACAATGCCTGCATATTGGTCGAGTGCGTCGGGGTTGGCCAGGGCGTCTCGATTGGGGACCGGCTCGTTATGGATCATGCGGGCTACGGCGATCTCGACCTTCTTGCCGCTGATCGTGTAGGGCACGGCCGATACCTGCTTGATGTGTCTGGGAACGTGCCGCCGGGTTGCGCCGGCGATGATCTGTTTCTTGATCTTGGCGATCAGGGCGTCGTCGAGCGTTGCGCCTTCGCGAAGCACGACGAACAGGCAGACGTCCACGTCGGCGTCGGCGGTGCGCTTGCCGACCACCACGCTGTCGGTGATTTCCTCGATCGCCTCGACCTGGCGGTAGATCTCGGCCGTGCCGATGCGCACGCCGCCGGGGTTGAGCGTCGCGTCCGATCGGCCATAGACGATCACGCCGCCGCGCTCGGTGATCTCGACGAAATCGCCATGCCGCCAGACGCCCTCGAAGTGGTCGAAATAGGCGTCGCGATACTTCCGGCCGTCGGGGTCATTCCAAAAACTCACCGGCTGCGACGGAAATGGCGAGCAGCAGACCAACTCGCCCTTTTCGCCCACGCTCGGCTTGCCGTCGGCGTCAAAGGCCTGCACGTCCATGCCCAGCCCGCGGCTCTGGATTTCGCCCGCATACACCGGCAGCATCGGGTTGCCCAGCATGAAACAACTGATGATGTCGGTGCCGCCGCAGATGCTGGCCACCTGAAGATCGCGCTTGACGTTGTCGTACACCCAGCGGAAGTTCTCGACCGTCAGCGGCGAGCCGGTAGACAGCACCGCCCGCAGCTTCTTCAGATCGGCCACGTCACTCGGAACCAGTTCCGCCCCCTCACAGGCGGACACGTACTTGGGACTCGTGCCGAAGACGCTGATCCCCAGCCGCTCGGCCATCTCCCACAGGTGGTTGGGCTTCGGATGAAACGGGCTGCCCTCGTACAGCACCACCGTCGCCCCGACCCCCAGCGCGCTGACCAGCCAGTTCCACATCATCCAGCCGCAGGTCGTGAAGTAGAAGATCACGTCGTCGCGGCGCAGGTCGCAGTGCAGCATCAGCTCCTTCATGTGCTGCAGCAGCGTCCCGCCCTGGCCATGGACGATGCACTTGGGCACGCCCGTCGTGCCCGACGAGTACATGATGTAGAGCGGGTGATCGAACGGAACCGGCTCGAACGATACATCGACATCTGATTCGCCAGTGCCCAGAAACTCGTCCCAGAGCGTTGCGTTCCGGATTCCGCCAAGCTCCGGCGACTCGTTCATAAACGGCACGATGATCGCGCGTTCGACGCTGGGGATTTTTTCAACGATGGCGCGGATCCGTTCGATGGAGTCGATGGCTTTGCCGTTGTACGAATACCCGTCGGCCGCGATCAGCAGCCTCGGCTCGATCTGCCCGAACCGGTCGAACACACCGCCGATGCCGAAGTCCGGCGAGCAGGACGACCAGATCGCCCCCAAACTGGAGGCCGACAGCATGGCGATGATCGACTCGGGGATGTTGGGCATGAATCCGACGACGCGGTCGCCTTTGACCACGCCGGCCGATTTCATCGCAGAAGCACATCGCGCAACGATATCATTCAGCTCGCCATAGGTGATCGACCGCGTACGCCCCAGTTCGTCCTCGGTCTCGATCGCCACGCGGTTGTCGGAGAACCGCAGCAGATGCGCCGCGAAGTTCAGCTCCATGCCGGGGAACCAGTCGGTACCGAGCATGCCCTCACCGCGGCAGGTGGTCCGGGCGTCGCGCGTCGGTTTGATCTCCGCAAACTCGAGCATCTCCCGCCAAAACTGGTCGCGGTGCCCGATCGACCAGCGGTGCATGGACGGCCAATCCTTGGTGAACCCATACTTTTGCGATGCGCGTCGCATGAGCGCATGCATCTGCGATCGTTCGATTCGATCGGTGGAGGGTCGCCAGAGTGGATCGGGTGTGGTCATAAAGTCGTTACCCCGCAGGTTTCCACGAGGTTGATGGCTGTCCAAAGTGTGGCAGGGTCCACGTCAGCGTGGCCATGTTTCTTGCCTACGAAAGGGATTCTTACGAAGGCGACCGCTTTGGTCAACGAGAGGTACGATTTGCTCGTGCGATCCCGGCGCGCCGGGATCGCACGA
>JADFRH010000012.1 GCA_022561415.1 Planctomycetota bacterium | reverse complement strand
TGGACATCGATCACCCGGAGCGCCGGTGAGATTGTAGTCACACTCTGGGCAGCGCAGTTCCGTCGACTCAGTGGATTGTGGCGTATCGCTCATTCGTGTGCTGGGACGAGTTTCCGACGTCAACCCCACTATTCGGTAGGGCTCGAATCTCGCGTTTTATACGCCCCGACGCTCCGCGGGAAGGGATTCCCGCGTCGACAATATACCGAGAGCTGCGGAGCCGCTCAGTAAGCCGCCGGTGCTCTGTCCCAGCGGGGATTGTGGCCATTCGGGCCGGAATCGCCATAATTCCCTTGACGCAGCCCCATCGATTTTCCTACCATGGCGGTAGCGTACTGGCAGGGATTCGCCCCGGGGCGACGCCTGCCACTTCGGCTTGAAGGGTCGATGCTGATCCCTTTACGTTCGCGGCGATTGCTTCGAGGTGCGCGGTGAGCCCGATAGCTCACCGCCGTTGCCTGAGCCGCGGGCTTTAGCCCGCGTGGCCCGCCCACACGGCGGGAACAGTGCGTTCGCGATCGAACCACCGCGCAGGCTAAAGCCTGCGGCTCGGTTTGGGAAAACTGGTCAGTTTGAGTAACATCTCAACCAGCGAGGGAGAAAAGACATGCAATCTCAGCAATCAGTAATCGACGAAGCGGTGTGCCACTGCTCTGTGAGCAGTGGCCTTGACGGTACGCGGGTGTCACGGCGATCGGCACTGCTGACACATCAGTGGCACACCGTCGATGCGGCCCGGATCGAACCGCGCCTCAGGAGGCCCTCGGCCTTCGGCACGCGGTCTGCAAGGACGTCATGCCGCGGAGCCGCGTGGTCGGTGTTGGCCCTGTCTGTCTTGGTTTCAGCGACCTACGCACAGCCGATCGCGCCATGCGTGCCCGGTGCGCCTTGTTTCAATCCCTTTGCGCCGGGTTCTCCCTACGAAGGCTGTCGGACCCCTGTCCTTGACTATCTCGGCTGCAAATCCAGTTCAGCCATGGCGACGGCTGCTATGGCTGAATTGGCGGTTTGTATGGCAAATGTGCGAGCCGGGTTTCCTCTTCCAGTGCTTGGGGAACCGACTATCCAAATGTCGGCGCAACAAATTCATTTTTGTGGAGTGAGCGCAGGGATTTGTTCCGTTGGGACCGATCTTATCCTTAATCTCAAGTGGGTGCTGATAAATGGTGTGACGTCCAATGATTGCTGGGGATGGAATCCATCCTGGACGGGTGGATGTCCCTCGTCTTGCCCCTCCAACCCATCGGCATCGCTCTCCGATCGCAACCATGTGAAGAATCTCCGGAATTTTGCGGATGACCTGGATGCCATGACCTATCTGGAAAATGTCGGCCCGGCTGTGATAACTTTTACCCAGCGGCGAGATTTCTTGAGCTATACGTCGGGGGTCTACTCATCCATAAGTCCCGATTCTTCTGATATAGTCGGCGAGCATTCCGTCATGGTCTTCGGATTCGGGACAGATTCTTTCTTCGGGGATTATTGGTTGGCTAAAGGTAATTTTGGCGGGAGTTGGGGGGAGAGGGGCTATTTTAGGATTAGTCGCAGCTTCAAAAATAACGTGGGTTTCCTGAGCACGAGCTTCTGGGGGACTGAAGGTATAGCCTGCGACACCATGTGTGGAGGCATTTGTGGGCAAATGAGACATGCTGTATGCAACGGAAGGGGCACGTGTGAAACGGATGGCGCGTGTACGTGCGATGCCGGGTTTTCGGGTTCGTTGTGCGAAACCGCTATCGTGTGCGGCAACGGGATCGTCGAGGCGGGCGAGGAATGCGACGGATTGGACGATGCGAAGTGCCCGGAGAATTGCGCTGGCGACTGCACATGCGAGCCTGGGACGAAAATCCCGGCGGTTTCTGAATGGGGTCTGATCATTACGTCCATGTTGCTTCTGGCTGGGGGGACGGTTCTCATCGCCCGCCGCCGAATAACGCGTGGCGTAGCGGTTGATCATCACTGATGCACACCGACAACGGTTGCGCGAGGATCGCCGCATGGCCGAAAGCTTCGGCGTGGGCGAGGCATTCTTGGCGGGATTCCAACCTTGCGTCCCATTGGTTCCCGCGATCAACGGGAAGGGATCCCTCCCCGACAGAATACCGATAGCGGCGGAACCGCCCGGACCAGCCGTAGGCGCTGCGCCGTAGCGGGGATTGCGGCTATTCCGGCTGATATCGTCATAATTCTCTTGACTCAGCCCCATCGATTTTCCTACCATGGCGGTAGCGTACTGGCAGGGTTTCTCCCCGGGCGCGACACCTGCCACTCCGGCTTGATGGGTCGATCCGGGTTCCTACCAAGTTCGCGGCGACTGCTTCTGGAGGCGAGGCTGATCGTTTAACATTGTCTCCTGGTCCGCAAGCCGGGCCGGGGAGTGTGTGCGATGCGACAGTTCAACCAACGAGAGACAAAAGACATGCAATTTCAACGATTTGCAAACGGCGCGGCAGAATGCCGCTGCCCCGTGAAAAGTGGCCTTGACGGTACGCGGGTGGCACGGCGATCGGCACTGCTGACACAGCAGTGGCACACCGTCGATGCCGCCCGGATCGAACTGCGCCGCAGGAGATCCTCGGCCTTGGGTATACGGTCGGCGAGGAAACTACGCAATGGTGCCGCGTGGTTGGCGTTGACCCTGTGCGTCGCCGCCTCAGCGGCCCACGCACAGACCACCTGCGATCCCGCTGACGGGCCTTGTTTCGATCCCTTTGCGCACGGTTCGCCGTACGAAGGGTGTCGAACCCCTGTGTTGACACAGCATGGATGCCTTGCCGGTGAGCCCATAGCGACGGCCGGTCTGGTTGAATTGGCGGTTTGTATGGCGAATGTGCGAGCCGGCTTTCCGGCTCCACCTCCTGTTAGCATCTTTGGAGAACTGGGAAACCCGGACATCCAGGCTTCGGCGCAAGAAAATATGTTTTGTGGACCGGGCTCTGGGTGTGCTTTTCAGAGCAGTATTAGCGCTCATATGAGCTGGCTGATAGCCAATGGCTTGACGTCCGACGACTAGTGAACATGGGATAGAACTTTCGCAGGTGCGTGTCCATCGACTTGTCCCAACACCCCATCGGCATCCTTTTCCGATCGCTATCAGGTGACTAATCAACGGGATTTTGAAACTGATGGCGAGGTCATGGCGTATTTGGAAAATGTGGGCTCCGTCGTGGGCGCCATGGATATTCGGGATGGTTTTGGGGCATATAGCGAAGGGGTCTATACGGGTGGTGAAGCTTTTATCCGTGGCGGACATGTCATATTGGTCATCGGATTCGGGACCGATATCGCTAGCGGGCTCGATTACTGGCTGTGTAAGAATTCCTTCGGCGAAGCGTGGGGGGAACTTGGCTATTTTCGGATTGCGCGTGATCCGGCCGTCAACCGCGTGAATCTCGTGGCCCAGGGCTTCCGTGGGGCGGAAGGAGTGGCCTGCGCGACCGTGTGTGGAGGGATTTGTGGGCAATTCCGGCATAGTGTCTGCAACGGTAGGGGCACCTGTGAAGCCGACGGGGTGTGTACGTGCGATGCCGGATTTGCGGGTTCGTTGTGCGAAACCGCTATCGTGTGCGGCAACGGGATCGTCGAGGCGGGCGAGGAGTGTGACGGATCGGACGATGCGAAGTGCCCTGGGAATTGTGCAAGCGGCTGCACGTGCGAGCCTGGGACGAAAATTCCGGCGGTTTCTGAATGGGGCCTGATCATCACGTCGCTGTTGCTGCTCTCGGGGGGGGCGGTTCTCATCGCCCGCCGCCGACCGGCGCATTCGGCAACCTTTGACCAGGGCTGATGCGCAGCGACAACGGTCGCACGACAATCGCCGCATGGCCGAAGGCTTCGGAGTTGGCGCGCCATTCTGGGTAGTCCCGGCGCGCCGGGATCGCATCAGCGGCGCACACCAGCGGTCGCTTAGAATACGGTCATCAACGTAAAGGAGAGGATGACCAGGACGACGGCCACGATCCAGGCGGTGCGTCGCCAGCGGCCTCGGGTGTCGACGGGGACAATCCAGTCGCCGCAATGCGGGCACTGCTGCGTCTCTTCATGGACGGCCTGTCGGCAAGCGGGGCAGGTGAGCAGGTCGTCGCCGGTGTCTTCTTCGTCGTCTACCCACTCCTCGTCGGCGTATTCGTCGATATCGATCATTTCATCCGGACGCCGGCGGGAATCGTTTTATCACGTCGAGCATCGGCTTGAAACGCGGCGCGTCGCACCGGCCGCACAGCTCGAACAGTACGCTTTCGACCGTGGTGATCCAGACGCCGTCTTGACGCATGCGCTCGAGGGCGCGCTGGTGGTCGGCGCGACCGCGTGAGCCGATCGCGTCGGCGCAGACGTAGACGTCGTAGTCGCGGCTTGCCAGATCGAGGGCGGTTTGCTGCACGCAGACGTGCGTCTCGATTCCGGTAACGATGACCTGCGGGCGATCGACGGCGAGAATCGCTTCTCGAACCGACGGCTCGGCCCAGGCGCTAAAGGCCGATTTTTCGATGATCGAATCGCGGCCGCGCTCTAGGCAGGCAGAGACTGCTTCGACCGTGTGGCCGATGCCGCGTGGGTACTGCTCGGTGACGATGACGGGCAGTTCGAAAATCGGTGCGGCCGTGAGCAGTTTCTGGATCGCCGACACGATGGCGTCGTGATCTCGAACGAGCGGAAGGAGTTTTTCCTGCACGTCAATCACGAGCACGCAGGCGCGGTCGGCATCGAGTTGGTTCGGTCGCATCATGTCTGTTGTTCCCGGTCGTGCGAGAGTTTACGCGCGCGTGCGTAGCCGGTCAACGCAGACAGGGGAAGTATGACGGGCGTCGGGTCCGGATGTACGTGCCTTCCTCTTTGCCCTGAAAGGGCAGACTATAACAGCCCAGGGCAACGCCCTGGGAATCGTTCAGTTCGAACCAACGCAAGCCCTGAAAGGGCGGGATAAAGCTATTCCACCCTTTCAGGATTTGCGCGCGCATGGGTCACGAGAACCCAGGGCGTTGCCCTGGGCTGTGCTATTTCGCCCCGTTGGGGCTGTTGGTTCCTTCGCGGTTGGAGCATGCGGCTGGGCAGGTCCGCCCCGTCGATGCTGCCGCGCACGCCTGCTGGCCACAACGAGCAGTGAAGACGGCCGGTGCGGGGACGGGCGCAAGGCAAAGCAAGAACGGCCGGTGCGGGGTCCGGGCGCTACGCGCCGTCGAGTCGGCGCTGGTTTTCGCGTTTTAGCTTTTCGAATTGCGGGGCGAATTGCGGGCCTCCGAGTTCGGAATGGAAGAACCGCTGCTGCTCGATCACGCTGATGATGCCCGCGGGCGGGTGGGCCAGTGAGGTCCGGCACTGAAGATCGCGAAGCAGCGATTTCCAGCGGACCGGGTCGGTGGGGGAGAGCGCGGTGGCCAGGCGATTGAAATGGGGTAGCGCCGAGGCAAGTTCGCCGAGTTGAAACAGGGTCTCGGCGTAACCGAGTTCGAAACGCAGGTCGGGGCTATTCTTGACCTGCGCAGCAGCATCGCTCTTCTGGTCCAGCGCCTGGAACAGTTGCTTGGCGCGGGGGAGCATTCCGGCTCGGAGATTGGCCTCCGCCAGTTGCAGTGACAGCGCACGCTTTCCGCCGGCCACGTCCCAGGCATCGTTTTCACTGGCCCATTGGTGGACCTGCTCCGCGAGCACGAGGGCCATGTCGCCCTTTCGCTGCGCTACGGCGTCATCGCCCTTGCGAAACCGATCATCGGCGTCGGCGGCGAGCGAAAGGTAGAGCGATTGAAGCGTAGGACCGGCCCGCGCGGGGTCAGCGGCCATGTAGGCGGGGATGGCATCCATCGCATTTTCAAGCTGCCCGAGCCGTTCGTAGGCGATGAGTCGCACGCGCCATACCCGTCCGGCCAGCGTCCTCTGGTTTGGGAAGTCCGTCTCGAAACTTTCGAGCATTTCGAGCGTCTGGGCCGGTTGCGGGAGTCGTGACAGCACGTGTACCTCGGCGGACAGCACGCGGGCCTCGGCGAGCATCGCGCGGACCGGCGAGGCCGGCTGGCCGGTCGCTTCAGTCCGGGCTGGATGAGATATCTGGTTCAACGTCTCGGTCGCCAGGGTGTTGAAGTTGCGCAGGGTGGCCAGGAAATCACTGGACTCGCGCCGAAACGCGATGATGTCCTGCGTGTCGTCCGTGGAGCGTTCATGGAGCGCAAACGCGAGACATCGCACCTGGGCGAATGCGCTGTCGAGATAACGTTCATGATCGGATTTCACGCGGGCGTAATGATCGGCCGCTTCATCGAACGCGCCGGTTTCTTCAAGTAGCTGCGCATAATAGAAGCGCCAGTAGCGACCCGCCTCGGAGTCGGGATACTGCGCTATGAGCAGTTCGAGGGCTTGACGGTGTAGATCGGCAACCTCGCGATGGTCTCGACTTGAATTCTGAATTCGCTGTGACAGCGACGACGCGATCTGGACGGCAAGTTCGGCGGCCGACGACGCCTGGTCGAAACTTGGATGATACTGTGCGACTTCGATGAATCGCTTTGTTGCAGCTATCTCGTCGCCGCTTCGATAATGTGCGACGGCGAGGTTGTAGAGCACCTCGGGGACCAGCGAATTCGTTCGTCGGCCAGGAAGCCGGCTTTGCCAGTCCGTATGCGAGAGAAAGTGCCGCGCCACCTCGATGGCCTGGCGGAGTCGCTCCTGGGTTTGATGGGTATTCTCACTCGCGTCGTGAAGAAGGCCCGCGATGAAGGCACATTGCTCGAGGGGGTCGAGGCTCGCCGGGTCCGCTTGCGGATCGATGGATGTATAGAGCGTCGCGTAGAGCTCATCGCGATGCTCCGGCTCGGCCGCAGCCAGGTCGGCCAACGCTTGCCACGCGGATTCCTTGAAGCTCGTCGCTCGCTCGGGTTTGTGATCTCGCGCGGACGCTAGGGAAAGTCGGCGATAGACCGACCTTTCCAGGAGCGCGGCGACAACGCGCAGGCCGAAGCTTTGCGGGGCGACGTCATGGATGAAGACCTCGGAATGCCGCAGCGCCTCGTCGAAGCGGCGGTCTTCGAGTTCGTTTCTTATGCGCTCGATGGAGGCGAGCGTCACGGCCCATTGGACCGGCTGCTGCTGTGGCTCGCTCAGCGTCTGCGCGGTTCGTATCGCCCGGTCGAGGTTCTGTCTTGCGCGTTGATGATCGTGGAGGCGTCGGTGCGTCATTCCGGCAAGCAGAAGCCCCTGGACCTGGATGCGGCTCGAACTATGCGGCGTCTTGATGATGACGGATTCCGGCGTCAGGGCATCGGCAAGCTCGGTAAGGTGGTCGATGCGAATCGGGTCGGCTTCATCTCGGGGCAGGGCGTCGTAGAAGCGGGCCCAGAGCATTAGGTACTTCGCCCTCGGTTCCAGGCGATCGACCCGGTCGATGTAGCCGCTCGCTTCGAGGCGCTCGAACTCGGCGACGGGAAGGACGTCGATGCGGGCGAACTCCGCCGTGAGCTGTTCCAACAGGACCGAGAGCGTGCCGACGGCGCGCGACGTGATCGCCTCGAGGAGACGACGATCCGAGTCGCCGCCTTCGCGGTAGAGAATGCTGGTCAACAGGGGGTCGGCCTCTTCGTAGATCAACGAGCGCGCCAGATCGAAACGCCACTCGAAACGGCGCGCGTCTGAAGGGTTGGCGGCGATGACCTCTTCGAGAATCAGGTTCGCGTCGGCGAGGTGTTGCTCGCGCTGCCGCCTCGGGCGCGTGGCGTCGGCCGCCTCCGCGAGTCTGATGTCGCGCATCATCAGGCGACCTTGGGTTTCGCTGCTCGGCGGATAGTCTTTGATGTGGAGTTCCAGCAGATCGGTCAGGCCGCGTTTGTCGAGCCCGGCGCGGAAAGCGGCCATGCTCAGGCGATCTTCCTCCGCAGGTTGGGTCGTTGTCCGTGGGGGCTGAGCGATCGCGTTGCCGCTAGTGACGATGGGTAGTGACGTCGCGAGCACCCAAAGGACAAGTCGAATAAGGCTACGGCTCGGAAAACGCGACACTCTTGCATCCTGCTCGTAGGGCGGCGTTCCAGCAGCCCATGACGTGGTCCCATCGGACGGCGCTGTCCGGGACGATGAGAACCGGGGTCTGCTGGTCGAAGCCGGGTTGTCGTTGGATCTGACGTAGATGACCGGCAAGTTCCGTCGCGCCGGCGGGCTTGGCGTCGAAGTGATCGATCCGAATCCGGAAGTCGTCGTGGTCGACGCCGACCTGCGTGATGCGAACGACGATGGGGCTGATGGGCAGGGCGACCGCGGGCACGCCGGCATCACGGGGAAGCTTGGAGGAGAAAATCCCCTCGGCCCGCTCGAACGTGGTGGTCACCAAGAAGAAGATCAGCAATAGGAAGGACACGTCGATCATGGGCGCGAGATTCACCGTGATCGGTACGCCGCGCGTGCCGGCCGATCGACGAGGCGAGCTTCCGAGGCGATTGACCTTTCGCAGTCGTCCCCCGGTCCGTTGATCTCGCCACGGCATGCGCACGTCAATCGTCCTCCGACACATGCGCGGCCACGTTGAGCATCTCGATACCCTGGTCGGCGATGATCTGCATGACCGCGCGAACGTCAGCGTAATGCAGCCGGCGATCGGCGCGTATCACGGCCGAGAGTTTCGGCTGCTCGCGCTTGAGCGCCGCGAGCCGGTTCGCGAGCGACTCCAGCGGTTCCGGGGCGTTGGGTCCGACGCTGTAGAGAACGTTCCGCCCCAGCGGATCGGCCGCCGGCGCTAGACGGCAGTTGATGATGATCTTCTCCGGAATTTTCGTGACCTTCGCCCGGCTGTCGGTGGGCTGGGGTAGCTGCATGCGGACGTGTTCGGCCGAGGAGAACCGCGTGATCAGCATGAAGAATATGGTGAGTAAAAAGACCACGTCCACCAGCGGCGTGGCGTTGAAACTCAGGACCCCGGCACGCGGACGGTGACTGCGGCGATATCGCATTAGGACTTACTCGCGGGAGGTTGGGGTGGGCTCGATGCGTTCGTGGGTTTGTTCGATGCTCCCGGTTTGAACGCCGACAGCAGGTGCTCGGCGACGAGGGCGCACTCCGCGGTGAGTACATCGATGCGGTTTCTAAAGATTGCGTAGATGCTCAGGGCGGGAATGGCAACGGCGAGACCCCAGAAGGTGGTGATGAGTGCAATGGCGATACGGTCGGCAACATCGCGGGCTCCGGGGAAGCTGTCGGCCGCGTGGATTTCGGCGAACAGCAGGATCATCCCGGTCACGGTGCCGAGCAGGCCGATCATAGGCGACACGTTGCCGATGATGTTGATGTACTCCGTCTTGCGAAAGAGCCTCGCGGCGCGGTCCTCGAGCGATTCTTCCAGGGCTCGTTCCATGGCGGCGTAGCCCTTGGACGCTTCGACCAGGCCGGCGTGCAGGACGTAGCCGAGCATGCTGGGATCTTCCGCGGTGAACTTGATCGCGTCGAGGTACTTTCCCTTGTCGATTAGCGTCTTCGTCTGCTCGGCCGCCTCGGGCGGGACCATCGTTGCGACGCGAATGGAGAGGCAGTGCTCGACGGTCAGCGCGATCGTGACGATCGAGAGCGCGATCAATCCGTACGCGATGGGGCCGCCCTTCACTACGAAGAAATCGAAGTACTTGATCTTCTCGCCGATCGTGGGCAGCGCGGGAGCATTCGGCTGGGCGGTCGCCGGCAGGGCGAACATCGCGAAAAGGATCAACAATAGAAAACACGCAAGTGTAAACAAGCGTACCCGCACAGGCACTTCTCCTTATTGGTTTCGATACGTCTGGCAAAGCCCCCGGCGCCGGGGCTGGATGCCTCAATCGGTCACGGTCGATTGTAGTCGCTCCGACGCGACTTTGGCGAGTGCGCCGGTCTTTGCACTCACCTTCCGGTGCTCACGGCACTCGCGCAGCAGATCGGCCGCTTGGCCTTTCCGCCCAATGCGCTCGAGCGCGGTGGCCGCCTCGTAGAGCGCTTCCGGCGCCAGGAGATCGTTTCCCAGGTGGATGGCCACGCGCATAAGGGGCCATGCGGCACGGACAAGGTCTTCCTGGGTGGCGGCGGTCCGCAGCAGAGTCTTTCCCTTGAGCAGCAGGAAGCCGGCGAGGGATTCCTTCGGGCAGTCTCGAATGGCTGCGTCCAGCCCTTCGAGGAGTGTCTCGTCCGGGTCGCTTTGAAGAAGGGTCTCCAAAGCGTGATGCACGATGGCATAGGCCTGGGTTGATCTCGCCGCTGCCGGAATGGCGCTCGTCGCGACGTCACGGGCGGCCGCCACGGTTTCCTCGTCGCCAGTGTGACGCAAAATCTCGTACCGCAACAGACGGAGCAGGGCTTTCTGCGCGTCGGTCACGTCCGAACCCCCGCGAAGCTTGGCGGCGATGCGGGCCATTGCCCGGGTGACCTTGGCGTTGCGTTTCGTCGGCACGCCTTGGGGAATGATCCTCGCGGCTGCGGTCGGGCCGGCGTGCGGTCCGAGCAACACACGTATGAAATGCTCGACGGCGTCGTCGAAGTCGCCGGTTGCGTCGCAGGCTTTGACCAATCGAATCGAGATCAGGTCCGGCCAGAAGTCCTCGACCAGGCGGAGTGACCGGGTGTAGCGCGGAATCGCCGCGGCCATCTTGCCTTCGGCGACGAGTCGCTCGGCCTGATTGAAGTCCATGAAGGCGCCGCCGTGCTCGACGTGGATGCGGTCGACCTCGTCGGCCCAGGCCTCGTCCAGCCTGCCGTCGGCTTGGCGGAACCGTAAACGCCCGCGCTGCATGGCGACAATCCGGGCCCCGGCATACTCCGTGCCGTTTACGACGAGGCGATCGGCGTAGGTCGCCTGCGGCGGCCCAGCGCAAGGAAAAGCGAATCCGGCCAGCAGGATGACAGTCGGGGCAAACCGGTAAAACCGGCTTGCCGGGATGTTAGGGGAGATCATGTTCCGTGACATACTTGAAATCGCCGCCGTGCTCTCTGGCGATCAACTCGAGGAACTCGCTGCCGGTTCGATCGAGGTACGCGATCGTAAAGATCTGCACGTTTCGTTTCTTGTTCCAACGATCCAGGTTTTTCATCAGGTCCGGGTCGAAGTCCACGCCGTCGGAGAGTAGGTAGACCAGATCGGGTTCGAGGTTCAGCGCGAGTTTGAGCGCCGGTCCCGGCTCGGTGCCGCCGCCGGGAAAGACGGTGTCGAGGAAGCGGAAGAACTCCTCCTTGTGGGCCGCGATCGCACTGACGGGGCGGCGCGGCTTGTTTTCCACCGGGGTGCCGGTGCTGAAGAAAATCACATGGAACTTCTGGCTTCGACGCAGGGCCGAGATCGACCGTTTCAATTCGTCCTGCACGTACCGGAACGTGTCGAGCATCGAACCGCTTCGGTCGACGACGTATACGATTCGACGGACACCGCGACTGGAGCTTCCCAGGCCGAAGAACTCGGGTCCGGGAGCGTGGCCCATCGACAGCCCGAGCCCTGCGGCGTCGCCGCCTCCGGCGCCGATGCCGATGATGGACAGCTCCGGCTTCTTGAACGTCGATAGGTCGGCGAGCTTTGTGAACTCACGCGGGGTGAAGCGCTTGGGCTTCCGGTCGAACACGGCCAACGACCGGTCGGGGCGCTCGGTCGGGCTCGGGG
Source organism: Planctomycetota bacterium (assembly GCA_022561415.1). The sequence continues at coordinate 7,341 of JADFRH010000012.1, read as the reverse complement.
CATACTGAGAATCGTTGATCGGGCCGATGATCTCCGCGTGGGTGGACGGTACGTTGGGCGCTGCGTCCTGCCGTGCGAATGGGAACACCAGCGCCACCATAACGACGAAAATCAGGACGTGAATTACGAGGGATACGGCCCACGCGACAAGCACGGCGCGACCTGAAAGCGTCGATGAGGCCGATCCCTTGTGCTGCCAGAGCGTCTTCAAGGAAACGTCGGAGCCGGTTGGATTCGTTTGAGCCATCGCGATTCAGGCCTGTCGGTGGTCAAGGCGGCATCGGGTGATGCCGAAGCAATGGGGGAAGCGTCCCGCATCAACGCCGATAAGAGTGTAGGCCCGCTGTGGTAACGGGTCAAACGTGGCGCGGCTTTCCCTGCGCGTAGCTTGCGGTATAGTCGGGTCATTGAGGCCGAGTGGGTTTGTGGATGAACATGAGAAACCGAATCGTAATCGCGTTGGTATGTGTCGCCGGGCTGCTTCCCGCCGTCGCGCTGGGGAACGCCCTCGCGCAGACCCCTACCGACTCGCCGGTCGCGGGCGAGGCCGTGGAAAAGCCGAAGCTTCCGGATGTGGGTCTCGCGCCGGTTTCGGGGTTTGACGATGACGCGGCCTTCGTACGATCCGTCTCCGATCGCGTCGCTTCTCTCGAGGCCTCGGCCACCCGCGAGGAGCCGGCCCTGCGCCGAGCCGCGACACTGCTGGCCGGAGCGAATCTGGTTTTGGCCCGGCAGATCGAGCCGGCGTGCAGCCGGAAGCTCTTGCGGATCGACCGTGGTGACGCTGACGGCACCGGGCTGCGCGCGGCGCTGGATCATGCCGACGACCTGCTCGCGCGCGCCGAGGCGTTGCTCAAAGACTCGGACGAGGCCTCCGAGGCCCCGGCGGAGCGGAACGAAGTAGCGCGACATCACAAGACGTTGCAGGCGTTCGCGAGGGGCCTTCGCGCTTACTTGCTGCCGGGAAAAAATGACGCCTCGTCGGGCGAGGTGCGACGTGCCGTCTCGTTACTCTCACCGCTGATCGAGGATGAAGAGCCATCGGTGTCGGCGGCGGCCGCGCTCTGGCAGGCCTGTCTTCGTAGCGGTGAGTCGGACATTCCGCGTGCGCTGTCCGTTCTTGGCCTTGCGGTCAGAAGACCGGCCGAGGGTGCCATGCCGTACGCGCTTTTTGCAAACGTCGAGAGGTGCCGGCTGCTCGCGATGCAGGGCGGACGAGCGACGGCGCTGGCGTTGCTGATGCAGGTTGAGGTTCGGTGCGAGGAATGGACCGGTAGAACCGGCTTGCCGTTCGGCGAGATCGAGAAGCAAGACCAGGCCGTGAGAATGGTGCAGCTCGCGCAGATACAGATCCTCGGCGATTGGTTCGATGGGGCGGGTGAAGGCCGGCCGGCCGCGGGAACGCGGATCGAGAGAAAGTGGTGTGCCGATCGAATCAGCAAGATGAGAGAAGAAGGATTCAGCGGAGATGACAAGGGCCTGTTTCGTTTGAGCGAGGCCATACCGATCATCGCCAAGCCCCCGGCGTCCGGGGAGGAAGCGGACAAGGGCTAAAGGTCGCGGGCTTGAAGGTTCGAACCTTTACCCTCCAGACCTCGCGATGCAGTACAGATTCCTCTCACCGCGCAGAAACATCTCGTTGCCAACAATCGCAGGTGACGCCGCAAAGGAGTCATCCAGTCGGTTGCGGGCCAACACCTTGAACTTGGCTCCGCGCTCGAGAACGACGGCGTTGCCGTTGAGACTGACGATGTAGACGCGATCGGCCGCACCGACGATGGATGCATATACGTTGCCGATGCCGGGCAGGCGCTCGGGGCCGAAGAGAGTTTCGCCTGTCTTGGCATGCACGCATGTCAGGTAGCCCTGGTAGTGCTTGAGGTAGCAGAGTCTGTCGCCGTAGAGAAGCGGCGACGGCACGTACGGCGTGTATCGGTCGCGCGTCCAGGCGACGGCGTCGGTGCCGGTGATGTCGCCCTTGGCCTTCGATAATCGAATCGCCAACATCACGCGCGTCTCATAGCTGTTGGCGACGTACACGAAGCCGCCTCCTGACACCGGTGTCGCGCAGACGTTGCCAGATAGACCACTGCACTGCCAGATGAGGTGGCCGTTGTCGAGGTCGTAGGCCCGGACGCGCTTGGTGGCCGCGATGATGACCTGATGCTTGCCCTCGTGCTCGACGATTAGCGGCGTCGACCATGAAGTTCCCTCGTCCCGTGACGCTTTCCAGCGCTCTTTGCCGGTTCGCTTGTCCAGCGCGATCACGAAGGATTGGCCCTCGTGGTCCCAGTTGACCACGAGCGTGTCGCCGTGCAGCGCGGGCGAACTGCCCTCGCCGTGGTCATGCTTGACTTTCATGTCACCGAGTTCCACTTTCCAGACAAGTTCGCCCTTGAAGTCCAGACAGTAGAGCCCTCCCGAGCCGAACGAGGCGTAGACGTGCTCGCCGTCCGTGACGGGCGAGTTCGACGCCCAGCTTCCGGTCTCGTGGGTGTCGGCGTGCGGGCGAGCGGTGCGGACCGCTGTTTGCCAGAGAATGGAGCCGCTGCGGCGATCGACGGCCAGGACCACGAACTTCTGCTGTCGCCGGGCGGGCATGCTGTCGTGCGCGCCGTGAGCGTGCGTGTGTCGCGGTTCGAGCAAGTCGCCGAAAGCCATGGCCGTGGTAAGGAAAATACGATCGCCCCAAACGACCGGCGATGAATGCCCCCGTCCCGGAATCGCGATCTTCCAGCGAACGTTCTTGCCCTCGCTCCATTCGATCGGAGGATCACCGTGCGGCGCAACGCCAGTAGAAAGCGGTCCGCGCCACTGCGCCCACTGGTCGAGGGGATCGAGCTTCTTCTCCTCGGCAAGCGCCGAGAGGGGAAGCACGAAAGACACAACGGCAACGAGGAGAATGCTCTTCTTCATTGGATAGGGGCTGGGCAGGAGCCTCGCCCCTGCGTTACTGAACACTGACAACTGACCACTTCCTCTACTCTTCACTAGCAACTCTTCACCAACCTAGCCCTTCGATACATATTTCGTAAGTAGGTCTCGGGCGGCCGTCATCTCTTGCTGCGCTCGTTCCATGCATATCCAGACCTCGTCGATGTAGCCGTCGGCCGAGGCGGACCAGGCCCGGTTGATATTACGTTCGCTCAGGGCGAATCGGTTCATTAGATCCGCGTAAGGTTGCAGGCCGTACAGGTGAATCAGCGTTTCGCGGGCCTCCACGAACGCGTTGAGGTCGATCATCAGCTCGTCGTCAATGCGGCCATGCACATCGTACACGCTGACGTCGTCGCGGCCGGCGGTCATCGCGGCAAGCTTGTCGACGAGCCGCCCGAGGCTGGTCTTCATCGCTTCCAGGTCCGCGTCGAGCTTGTGCGCCTGGGTGCCGGTGCTCTTGGCCGTCACGCGCAACACGACGACGCCGACCAGGCCAATTGCGAACGCGACGGCGTACCAGCCCCATTCGATCGTCTGCCACTCGAGATGCTCCGCATCCGCATGACGTACGGTGATGAACGCGGCGCCGAAGAATCCGATCATCAGAAGCAGTCCGCCGAAGAATCTCATCCGCCCATCTCCGCGCGGTAGATGTGATAAACGGCGTTGCCGACGCCGACCAAGGCCTCGCCGACAATCAGACCGGCCGCAATGGGTATGCCTACGTCTTCGATAAACTTCGTTCCTTTGACCCGCTCAACGAGTATGCGGCCGCCGCAGCCGATGGTGTAGGTCAGCACGGTCGAGAACGGCATGTAGAAGCCCAGGCCGATCAGCACGCCGATGCCGCCGAGCCCACTGAACGCGAGCAGCGCACCGAGCCCGGCACCGGCCGCGTAGCGCCAGGTCGGAACCTCGCCGCCCACCAGGCCGTTAATCATGCCGGCCAGTGCCTCACCCTGCGGGGCGGGAAGCCTCTCGCTGCCGAGTCCATACGCTCTGTGAAGAACGAAGATGAGCATGATGATCAAAATCGGACCGAGCCAGGTGCCGAGGTACTGCGCGATCTGCTGCTTTTTGGGGCTTGCGCCGACGAGATAGCCGGACTTGAGGTCGAGCATCATGTCACCCGCTTGGGCGATGGCGACGCAGATGGCCGCCCCGACCATAACCGAACTGATTACTGACGCTGTGGTGCTGAGCCCGCTGCTGATGAGAATGAGGATCGTGATCGCGATGAGCGTCATGCCGGACAGCGGTGACCAGTTCGTGCGACCGAGGCACTCCGACACGATCACGCCGGCGATCCAGATCCACAAGGTGCCGAGCAGGGCCATGGAAACCGCGCGCCAGGCGACCATGCCGTCTACGGATGCGTAGGCAATGGCGACCAGCGCGAGGGCGCCGCCGCCGATCGCAGCGTAGAGAATGCCGATGGGCATTTCATCGCCCGCGCCGGCGCCGGCTTTGCCTTTCTCTTTGGAGGCCTGCTGCATGGAGCGGATGGCGCTGCGAACGAGGGGGAACGCGGCGATGATGCCGCCGAGGGCCGCTCCGATCAGCATCCCGATGCCGGTCGGCTTGAAGAGCTTGGCGCGCAGCACGTTGGGGATCGCATCAAGCAGTTCACTCTGCTCGATCGCAGAGAGCGCGGCGTGTGCGCCGGCCGCCAACGGATCAATGATCTGTCTTACTTCGGAAGATCCAAAGTAGGCCAGCAGCGGGGCGAGCAGGAAGTAACAGATGAAACCGCCATAGGCAAAGACCATGCCGCCTCTGCCGGAGAGGAACCCCACGCCGATGGTCATCAAGGAAAGAAGAAACGTGATGTTCAGTAGCGGCGGCAGCCCCCAGGCCTTTCCGAGTTCACCTTTGGGATGCTCGCCGAAGTAATGCAGGAACAGCAGGTAGACGATGCCGGACACGACGGCCGAACCGGTCAGCAGGACGGCTTTGCGGAGACCGGCGCCGGGTGATTTGAGAATGGCGGCCGTCGCGATTCCACCGGGGTACGCAAGGCGGTTGAAATCGATCATCTGCTTGCGGAGCGGAATGATAAAAGCCAGGCCGAGGACGCCGCCGGTGATGCACGCCAGAACCATCAGGACCGTGCTGAACTGCGTGACCTCGCCGTACTTTTCGGGGTTCTGGCTGGCGAGAATGAAAAGGGCGGGAATGGAAAACATCATGCCGGCCGACGCGCCGTTGACGGCCGAGGCGAGCGTCTGGTTGATGTTGTTTTCGACGATGCTGGTGCGGCGCATCAGACCGCGAAGAATGCCCCAGCCCAAGATGGCCGCCAGCTCGGACCCCTCGATCGAAAACCCGAGGATCAGCGAAGCGTACCCGATCGAAATCGCGATGATCGAACCGAGCAGCCAACCCACGAAGATCGCCGGAAGCGTAAGCTCAGGGTAAGCCCCGCGTCGAATTAGTCGCCCTTGGGCGTCATGCTCCACGATCGGCGTTCTCCCGCAAGGAATTTCGACGCGTCACCCGCTCCAAGCCCAACGCACGGGCCATCAACCTGCGACTTTACGGGCTTCCTATACTCCAGGGGTCCGCGAATCGCAATTCGCTGGTCAACGCACGACGGCTCGCGTCGAATCGCGGCTACGTCCGATTCGAGTGTTTTTTCTTTTCTTTGGAGTGCGGGATTCGGTAGAATGGTTGTGGTTTTGCAATCGACCAGGAATATCGGAACCTCGAGGGGGGTTTATTCGAGGGGAGAGATTGGTAGATCCTGGTGAAGAGTCGGGCGTCGGTTTCGGTTGGCAAGTGCCAATATTCACGGAAGGGGAATTGGTGATGATCCTGGCGAGAGTTGGCGCGCGTGCATGTTGCATCTCTGCGCTCGCGACGGCGGCTTTGTTCGTGGGAACTGTAGCGGCGGACGGGCCGGACGCCGCGATCGTGCCAAACCTTCCTCGTGAGCGGCTTGACGATCCGCCTGCACCGGCCGAGGTGCTGGCGCGTCGGGCACAATCGCCGGGGATGATCGCTCGGCTCGGTGCGTTCGTGAGTGTGCAGGTCAACGTTAGCGCTGTGGGCACCAACATCGTCGGTGATGCGGCGAACGAACCCTCGATCGCGATCGACCCAACCGACCCGAGCAAGATGGCCATCGGTTGGCGTCAGTTCGACACGATCACGTCGAACTTTCGACAGGCCGGTATCGCGTTCAGCACAGACGGCGGGCAGACGTGGACCTTTCCCGGCGTGCTCGATCCGGGTCAGTTTCGCAGCGACCCGGTGCTCGGGTCGGACGCAGCCGGCAACTTCTACTACTCGAGCCTCAGCTCGCTGAGATCCATCGAGGTGTTCAAGTCCATCGACGGCGGGGCGACATGGGGGACGCCTGTTTCGGCGTTCGGCGGCGACAAACAATGGATCGCCGTCGATGGCACGACCGGACTGGGCGCGGGGAACGTCTATCAGATTTGGAACGTGCAGTACTCGTGCTGCGGCGGGGCCGACTTCACGCGATCGAGCGATGGCGGAGCTTCGTTTGACGGACCCTATGCGCTACCGACCCCGAAGATGAAATGGGGAACGCTCGATGTCGGTCCCGATGGCACGCTATACGTGGCCGGCACCACGCTCAATCAGGCCGGTCACGTGTTCGGCAGATCGCTCGTGGCGCAGAACGCGGCTGCGAATCCGACCTTCGACCTGATGTTCGGGGTCAACTTGGGCGGAGCGGTGAACTTCGCTACCGGTCCGAACCCGGCCGGGCTACTGGGGCAGACTTGGATCGCCGTGGATCATTCGTCCGGACCCACGGCCGGAAACATTTACGTGCTGCAATCGGTCAACCCACCCGGTCCCGACCCGCTCGATGTCCATTTCATTCGCAGCGAGGACGGCGGATTCACGTGGAGCGCTCCCGTTCGCGTCAATGACGATCCGATCGGGAGCAATGCCTGGCAGTGGTTCGGAACGATGTCCGTCGCCCCTGGCGGGCGGATTGACGTTGTCTGGAATGACACCCGCAACTCCGGCGTGACCAACTTATCCGAGCTGTTCCATTCGTCGTCGTTCGATGGCGGCCTGACGTGGGAAGCGAACGTCGCGGTAAGCCCCATGTTCGACAGCTTCGTCGGGTGGCCTTCTCAGAACAAGCTGGGCGACTATTACCACATGATTTCCGACGACGCGGGTGCGAGCCTGGCGTACGCGGCCACCTTCAACGGTGAGCAGGATGTCTACTTCCTGAGGATCCCGGCCGATTGCAGTGTTGCTGCGCCCGGTGCGACTGACTGCAACAGCAATGGGATCGCCGACGCGTGCGACATCGCCGACTGCCTCCCGAACGACGTGGCGTGCGCCGACTGCAACGGCAACGGATTGCCGGATGCGTGCGATCTGCCTCCTTTGAATCCGCTCGGCGAGGACTGCAACGCC
>JADFRH010000011.1:8462-18985 GCA_022561415.1 Planctomycetota bacterium | reverse complement strand
CTGCCCTCCGGTGAGCAAGGCATCGTGATCGCGGCCAAGCGCTTCAGCCGTCGACTGCACATGACGGACGAGCGGAAACAGCAGTTGGAAGAGGATGTACGATCCTATCTCGTACTCCAAAACGGCAAGATCGTTGCCTGCTTCCGGCAGATGTGCAGCGAGATCGAGGGCGTGACGGGTGAGGCGATGATCGACCCGAACACCCGGCAGAAGGTCGGTCACAGCAATCTCGACGAAGTGATCCTCGAACAGATCGAGGTTTTCTCCGAGCACGTGCGAGCGCGCGACCTCAAGTGGGTCAAAGAAGCCGCGTCTCGGGATAAGTGTCTTGCAATTGTCGATCGATACTGGCCTCGCGTGGAAGAGATCACCGAGGAGCGCGATCGCAAGTCGGCCCAGATGAAGCGCGGCGACGAGCTTCCCTCCGGTGTTCTCGAGATGGTCAAGGTGTACGTGGCGACCAAGCGCCGTATCTCCGTCGGTGACAAAATGGCCGGTCGGCACGGGAACAAGGGCGTCATCGCTCGAATCCTTCCCGTGGAAGACATGCCGTTCATGGAAGACGGCACGCCAATCGACATCATGCTCAATCCGCTGGGCGTGCCCTCGCGTATGAACGTGGGGCAGATTCTGGAGACTCATCTGGGGTGGGCCGCCCGGATCCTCGGCTTCCAGGCTGTGACGCCGGTGTTCGACGGCGCGACGGAGGACGAGATTCACGCCGCCATCGCCGAGGCGAACGTCTGCGCCGAGAAGAACGCGGCGGATCCGACGTTCGTGGCGGATGCGGGTCGCAACGCCGTGCCGTTCGCCAGGCTCCCGTACGGCGGAAAGGTCCAGCTACGCGACGGGCGTACCGGCGATTACTTCCATCAGTCGGTGACCGTCGGTTATATCTACATGCTCAAACTTCATCACTTGGTGGATGACAAGATTCACGCGCGGGCGACCGGTCCGTACAGCTTGATCACACAGCAGCCGTTGGGGGGTAAGGCGCGGACCGGCGGTCAGCGTTTTGGAGAGATGGAGGTCTGGGGGCTCGAAGCGTATGGGGCCGCGTATGTGCTTCAAGAGCTTCTGACGGTCAAGAGTGACGACGTCGAGGGGCGAACGAAGATCTACGAGACGATGGTCAAGGGTAAGAACACGCTCGAGGCGGGAACGCCCGTGTCGTTCGATGTGCTCTGCAACGAGATTCGCGGTCTCTGCCTGAATATACAGCTGGAGAAGCGGCGGGTCGGCTGATGGCTGATTCGCGCTCGGTGACACGCCGGCGACCCCGCGTCGGTCGAGGGAGTACGGTGGGTCGGTTGCACGGCCCCGGTGTCGGCGAGGGAATCAGCGAATGCGGCCGGCTAATGATCGAATTCGTCGGGCCGGCGATTGGTTTGTCGAAGCGTTCGGATATGAGATTGTCTTAGCGAAGAGGGATGTTTCACGATGTTGGATAACATCTACGACCGTGTGAATGATTTCGCCCAGGTGTCGATTTCCCTGGCGTCCCCCAACGACATCCGCAGTTGGTCGTTCGGTGAGGTGAAGAAACCGGAGACGATCAACTACCGTACGTACCGCCCGGAGAAAGACGGGCTGTTCTGCGAACGGATCTTCGGTCCGGAACGTGACTGGGAGTGCGCTTGCGGAAAATTCAAGGGCACCAAGCACAAGGGCATTATCTGCGATCGATGCGGTGTGAAGGTCACACACTCGCGCGTGCGGCGCAAGCGGATGGGCCACATCAACTTGGCGGCCCCTGTGGTTCACATCTGGTTTTTCAAGTCGATGCCGTCGCGCTTGGGCGCTCTGCTCGACATGAAGACGTCCAACCTGGAAAAGGTGATCTACTTTCAGGACTACGTGGTTGTCGATCCGGGCGACACGCCGCTGAAAGAGAAGCAGTTGCTGACCGAAGAAGAGTACCGCCAGGCGCAGGCGTCCTATGGAAGCAGCTTCCGAGCCATCATGGGGGCGGAGGCGGTCAAGGAGCTACTCAACAAGCTCGAGCTTTCGGAGCTGGCGGTGGAGTTGCGGGAGGCGCTGGACAAGACGGGCAGCAAGCAAAAGGAAAAGGATCTGTCCAAGCGGCTCAAGATCGTCGAATCGCTTCGCACCTCACCCAACGAGGCCACCTGGCTGGTGCTGGACGTGATTCCGGTCATCCCACCGGACCTGCGTCCGCTCGTGCTTCTGGACAGCGGCAACTTCGCCACCAGCGACCTGAACGATCTCTACCGGCGCATTATCAACCGCAACAGTCGGCTGAAGAAGCTGGTCGATCTAAACGCGCCGGAAGTGATCATCCAGAACGAGAAGCGGATGCTTCAGCAGGCCGTGGATGCCCTGTTCGACAACGGTCGTTGCCGACGCCCGGTGCTGGGCTCGAGCAACCGCCCGCTCAAGTCCATGACCGACATGATCAAGGGAAAGCAGGGGCGTTTTCGAGAAAACCTGCTCGGCAAGCGCGTTGATTACTCCGCTCGCTCCGTCGTGGTTGTCGGACCCGAGCTGAAGCTGCATCAGTGCGGTCTGCCCAAGAAGATCGCATTGGAGCTGTATCAGCCGTTCATCATTCGCAAGCTCAAAGATCGCGGGCTGGCCGACACGATCAAATCCGCCAAGAAAATGCTCGAGCGGCAGGACCAGGTGATCTGGGACATCCTCGAAGAGGTGATCTATCAGCACCCCGTGTTGCTCAACCGCGCGCCGACGCTTCACCGGATGGGAATTCAGGCGTTTGAACCCATCCTGATCGAGGGAAACGCGATCAAGATTCACCCGTTGGTGTGTCGCGGGTTCAACGCGGACTTCGACGGCGATCAGATGGCGGTTCACCTGCCTTTGTCGATCGAAGCGCAGGTCGAGGCGCATGTCCTGATGTTGTCGACGAACAACATCTTCGGGCCGTCCAACGGCAGTCCGATCATGTCCCCGACACAGGACGTGGTGATGGGCACGTTCTACCTGACGACCGACCATGTGAGTCCGGAGATTCAGCCGAGCGAGGCGCCGCGGTTTGCCAATGCGTTTGAGGCCATCTTCGCGTACGAGACCGGTCACATCCACATTCACGACCTGATTTGGGTTCGTATCAAGCGGGATCGTCTGGTGCCGGATGCCAAGGAGCCTGAAGAAGACGTGCCGGAGCACCGTCGCATTTTCACGACGGTCGGTCGGATCCTTTTCGACGATATTCTTGCGGAGGGAATGCCGTTCTACAACTGTCCGCTCTCGCAAAAAGGGCTGGTTCGGGTCGTGGCGGATTGTCACGCGAAGCTGGGCCGGGCCGCGACCATCGACCTGCTCGACGCCGTCAAGGAGCTCGGCTTTACCTACAGCACGCTCGCCGGGTTGTCCTTCGGGGTGACGGACATGCGGATCCCCGACGACAAAGAGAAGATCATTGCCGCCGCGCAGAAGAAAGTCGACGCGATCCAAGAATCTTTCAACGAGGGAACGTTGACGCGTCTGGAGCGTTACAACCAGGTCATCGACATCTGGATTCATGCGCGCGAGCAGGTGACCCGTGCGATGATGACGGAGCTGCGCAACGACTATCGGGATGACAAGGGCGCCTATTGTTCCAAGGGCGACCCCGGTGCGAAGCCGTATCTCAACCCGATCTTCCTGATGACGGAGTCGGGCGCCCGAGGAAGTGTGGACCAGATTCGGCAGCTTGCCGGCATGCGGGCTCTGATGGCCAAGCCCTCGGGCGAGATCATCGAGACGCCGATCAAGGCGAACTTCCGCGAGGGTCTCTCGGTGCTGGAGTATTTCAGCTCGACGCACGGGGCACGAAAGGGTCTGGCCGATACGGCGCTGAAGACGGCCGACTCCGGCTACCTGACGCGCAAGCTCGCCGATGTCGCACAGAACGTCATAGTCATTGACGCGGACTGTAAGACGATCAACGGCATTTCAAAAAGCGCCATCTACAAAGGTGAAGAAGTCGATATCCCGCTTCGCGAGAGCATTTTCGGGCGCGTGGCGCGTGACGACATTCGAAATCCCATCACGGATCAGATGATCGTCTCCGAGAGCGAGATCATTACGGGCGAGATCGCCGACAAGATCGAGGAACTCGGCCTCGACAAGATTCGCGTTCGAAGCCCGTTGACGTGCGAGGCTCCGGTCGGCGTCTGTGCCTTGTGTTACGGCGTAGACATGTCGACGGGGCTTTTGGTCGAGCTGGGGATGGCCGTTGGCATCATCTCCGCCCAGTCGATCGGCGAGCCGGGCACGCAGCTCACCATGCGGACATTCCACACCGGTGGCGTAGCGCAGAAAGCCGCAACGGAAAACTCTCTCAAGTCGGCGGTCAAGGGCAAGGTCAAGTACCACGATCTCAACCCGGTTGCGGTGCCGGGTGCCGACGGCAAGAAACGAACGATCGTCCTCAAACGTAACGGGGAGGTTCTGATCGTTGACGAAAAGGGGCGGGAACTCACGCGGGACAAAGTGCAGTACGGTTCGATTCTGAAGGTCAAGGATGGGCAGAAGATTTCTCGTGGCGACGTGATCTGCGAATGGGATCCCCACTTGTTGCCCATGCTCGCCGAGGTCGGCGGCTTCGTCCGGTTCCAGGATGTGGCCGACGGCGAGACCGTTCGACTCGAACGCGAGGGCGGAAGCGCGAAGTTCGTCGTGATCGAGCACAAGGGGGAGAAACATCCCCAGATCGTGATCGAGGACAAGGACGGCAACGTGCTGGATTACCACTATCTCCCCGCGAAGGCGCGAATCGAGGTGGAGGAAGGTCAGGAGATTCTTCCGGGTATGCTGCTCGCGCGCCAGCCGCGTTCGATGGGAGGTACCCAGGACATCACCGGTGGTCTGCCACGGGTGACCGAAATCTTCGAGGCACGCCGCCCCAAGGAGGCGGCCGTGATGGCGGAGATTTCGGGAACGGTCGAGATTCGTGCCGACAAGCGTCGCGGCAAGATGACGATTGTCGTGCGGAGCGAAAGCGGCATGGAAAAGGAGCACCACGTGCCGCATGACAAGCATCTGCTCGTTCACGCGGGCGATGATATCGAGGCCGGCGAACCGCTGATCGAGGGTCCACTCATTCCCCACGACATCCTGCGTATCAAAGGGGAAGAGGTGCTGCAGGAGTACCTGCTTGCGGAGGTGCAAGCGGTTTACCGAAGCCAAAACGTAACCATCAACGACAAACACATCGAGACCATCGTGTCGCAGATGCTTCGTAAGGTGAAGGTCGAGCAGCCGGGCGACTCGGGATTCCTGCCCAGCGAGGTCGTGGACAAGTTCCGGTTCCGAGCGGAAAACGAACGGCTGGCCAAAAGCGTGGTGATCACCAACCCGGGCGATACCAAACTGGCGGTCGATCAGGTCTTGTCCAAAGCGGAGTTGTCGACCATCAACGAGGAAGCGGAGGAGCGCGGTGGCGAGCCGGCCAAGGGCAAACGCCCCAAACCGGCATCGGCGACCACGCTTCTGCTGGGTATCACCAAGGCCAGCCTGTCGAGCGATTCCTTCATTTCCTCGGCCTCTTTCCAGGAAACGACGAAAGTCCTGACCGAGGCCGCCCTGGGTGGATATGTCGATACCTTGCAAGGTCTGAAGGAAAACGTCATACTGGGACACCTGATTCCGGCGGGCACGGGCTTTCGGGCCTACCAGGGGGCACGGGTCAAACACTTGGGCGAGCCGATCCCGTTGTTTGCAGACGTGCCGACCGAAAGGGAAGACGTGCCGACCGCGTTCTCCCTGTTCGGGGTGACGCCCGAGTCGCTGGCCGAGCCGTCAGGGGAGACGCCGCTCGGGTTGTCCGAGTTGACGTCGACCGCTTCGGTACCGACGTTGACCGTCCCGGAACAGCCAGTGAGCCCGTTCGGTAATGTGTCGGAAGAGACGCCGAGTGAGTGAGGTTCGCTAGAGCCCGGCCTGAAGAGCCCGTTGCGCGGCCTTCGGGGCGAAGAGGATTTTGGAGACAAGTGAGTCGATGCCGACGATTAACCAATTAGTACGTCACGGTCGAAAGAAGGTGATCAAGAAGTCCAAAGTGCGGGACCTGGATCGGTGTCCTCAGCGCCGCGGCGTCTGTTTGATCGTCAAGACCCAGACCCCCAAGAAGCCGAACTCCGCGCTGCGCAAGGTGGCGCGTCTTCGCCTGACGAACGGAAAAGAGGTCTCGGCGTATATTCCCGGAATCGATCACAACCTCCAGGAGCACTCCATTGTCCTGGTGCGTGGTGGACGCGTGCGTGACCTTCCGGGTGTTCGCTATCACATCATCCGCGGTGCGCTGGATACGGCCGGGGTGGAGGGCGACAAGGAGGGGCGTCCCAGAAATCGAAGTCGAAGCAAGTACGGAGTCAAGCGGAGGAAGTAGATCCGAATCGCAGTCCGAGGCGCCTTCGCCTGATCGCGCCGAATCACCCCATGAGAATGCAGAATTCCAATTCCGTCTGCTCCGTGGTCGATGCATCGGTTTCGGCAAGCCGCGCGGCTTGGTTGAGCGGTGTGTCCGTCGTCGTCGGATGCCTCGCCATGGGTCTTGCGGCCCAGGTACGCATTCCGGTGCCGGGGACCGACGTGCCCATGACGCTTCAGCTTCTGGGCGTGTTTCTGATCGGTTTCGCACTTCGCCCGCCCTTGGCCGTGGCGGCGATGGTGCTTTATGTGGTCTGCGGTGCGTTCGGTTTGCCTGTTTTTGCGGGTCCGGTCGGCTTGGCCGGTACGACCGGCGGGTATATCCTCGGCTTCATACCGGCGGTCTGGTTGGTGAGTGCTCTGGGGCATCGTCGCCAGACGAGTACGGGACGGTTGTTCGTGGCCGGGTTCTGCGGGACATTGGTCGTTTTCGTGGTCGGAGTCGGTTGGCGAGTGGCCTTCTTTCAAGGTCTCGGAGCGGGCGATGCGGCTCTGGGAATGGCGATCGCAACCGGCGCGGCGCCGTTTGCGGTGAAGGCGATCGTTGAGTTGGCACTGGCTGCGACCTGTGCCAGATGTGTTAGTCGTTGGATTCACGGACGCCGAATAGTTGCGCGGCCGAGTTACCGTTCTGAGTAGGTGTAGTAAGGACCATGGGTTACAAGAAGTTCACACAGTCGAAAGCGCAGTTGAAGCCGGACGTTCGGTATGGCAGCACACTCATAGCCAAATTCATCAATGGGATGATGCTGGAGGGCAAGAAGAGCACGGCCACCCGCTTGGTCTATGACGCCTTCGATATCATCGAGAAACGCATCACGGAGGTTCCCCCCAACGAGGTCTTCCAGAAGGCTTTTGACAACTGCAAGCCGAACGTCGAGGTGCGGTCGAAGCGCGTCGGCGGCAGCAACTATCAGGTTCCCATGCCCGTGAATCGAAAACGTCAACAGTCGCTTGCCTTTCGTTGGATGCGCGACGCGGTGCGTGCCAAGAGCGGCAAGCCCATCTGCCAGTTCCTCGCGCAGGAGATCATGGACGCGTACAAGGGCGAGGGAACCACCATGCAAACCAGAACCAACGTGCATCGTATGGCGGAGGCGAACAAGGCCTTCGCGCACTTTGCCTGGTAATCGTCAAGCCGAATGTAATGTGTCCGAGCCCCCCGAACCATCGGGCGGGCTCGTTGCTTTGATAGCGGCGGTCGCCTCACGCTTTCACCCCCGGAAGGGGATTCGACCATGCTGGACCCGGCCACGATACGAAACATCGGAATTGTCGCGCATATCGATGCCGGCAAGACCACCACGACCGAGCGCATTCTCTATTACACCGGTCGCACACACCGCATGGGCCAGGTCGATCACGGAACGACCGTCACCGATTTCGACGAACAGGAGCAGAAGCGCGGCATCACGATCTATTCCGCGGCCGTGAGCTGCCCGTGGCGCGGCTTCACGATCAACTTGATCGATACACCGGGCCACGTGGACTTCACCGCGGAGGTCGAGCGTTCGCTCCGCGTTCTCGACGGGATGGTGGCCGTCTTCGATGCCAAAGAGGGCGTCGAGGCTCAGTCCGAAACCGTCTGGGCTCAGGCGGACAAGTACCGCGTGCCGCGCATTTGCTTCATCAACAAGATGGACAAGATCGGCGCGGACTTCGAGTGGAGCGTCGCATCCATTCGCAAGCGGCTGCGTGTGGAGCCGCTCGTGTTGCAGCTTCCGATCGGTTCGAGCGATAGCCTCACCGGCATCATCGATCTCGTGGAGATGAAGGCCGTCTATCCCAGGGATTCGGGCAGTGGTACGCTCGATGTTCGTGACATTCCCGATGAACTTCTAGGCGCGGCAGAGCGGGCTCGCGGCGAGATGATCGAAGCGCTGTCGGAGACGTCCGAGGCCTTGATGGAGAGATACCTCGGCGACCAGACGATCGGGCTCGAGGAGATTCGTCATGCGATTCGAGGGGCGACGCTTCGGCACGAGCTGGTTCCGGTACTCTGTGGCAGCGCGCTGAAGAATATCGGCGTTCAGCGCATGTTGGACGCGGTCTGCGACTATCTGCCTGGACCGCTCGACGTTCCTCCGATCACTGCGGCAGACGCAAAGAGGCCCGACGTCCAGCACGAGATCGCCTGCGACCGCGATGGACCGCTTGCGGCGCTGGTGTTCAAGATCGTGGCGGAGAAGCCGGTTGATCTGTGCTATCTGCGCCTCTACTCGGGAACGCTGAAGCCCCATTCTCGTTTGCTCAACCCCATTACAGGCGAGAAGGAAAACATCACGCGGATCGTACGCATGTTCGCCAAGCGGCGTGAGCAACTCGATCGCGCCAGTGCCGGAGACATCGTCGCCGTGGTCGGGCCGAAGAGCGTGTTGACCGGGCACACGCTGTGCGACCCGCGACGACCAGTCGTGCTCGAATCGATCGAATTCCCCGAGACGGTCATCAGTATTTCGGTGCGGCCCAAATCCTCAAAGGACCGCGACAAGTTTCACGTAGGGCTCACGGCGCTGCAGCGCCAGGATCCGACGCTGAGGGTTGCGACGAACGTGGAAACCGGTCAAACCCTGCTGTCGGGCATGGGCGAGTTGCATTTGGAGGTCATGGTCCAGCGCCTGCGCGACGACATGAACGTCGACGTGGCCGTCGGAAACCCGCGCGTCTCGTACCGCGAGACCGTCACGACGCGGGCTGAGGGGGAGGGGCGATTCCTCAAGAATCTCGGGGGGCGTGAGCATTTAGCGGCCGTGCGGGTCCGTATCGAGCCGAGGCAGCGTGTGTCGGGACGCCTAAACTACGAGGTCACCAGCTCCATCGCGCCCGGAACGTTGCCTGAGGCGCTTCTCGAATCGATGGAGGCGGGGATTGTCGAGGCCGCGCAGAGCGGCGTGCTCGGTGGCTACCCGGTGATCGACTGGGAAATCACGCTTCTTGAGGCCGAGTTCGATCAGGAAAAGAGTTCCGAGCTGGCCTTTGAAAATGCCGCGAGAGCCGCCTTCTACGACGCGATGCGACACGGCGACGCCGTGCTGTTACAGCCGATCATGGACGTGTCCGTCGTCACGACCGACGAGCACTTCGGAACGATCGTCAGCGATCTCAACGCCCGCAACGCCGTGGTGCGCGAGACGCAGGTGCGCGGGCATGACCGCGTGATCCTGGCCGACGTGCCCCTGGCCCAGATGTTCGGATACATCACGAAGCTGCGGAGCCTTTCTCAGGGGCGGGCGACCTCGATGATGACTCCGTCACACTATGCCCCCATGCCCGCCGCCGAGATGAAGGCCCTGGTCGGGTAACACGTTCCTCTCGCCCGCCCGTTACGTGGCGGCAGTCGCATGAGCGGATTCTCGCCTCGTGCATGCGCTACGGCCTGTTGCAACCCTTGCCGGTGATGAGGTGCGTGGCCGCGTGAAGGTGCGCGATGAGGTCATCTCCGGTGTGAAACCGGTCCGGATCGGCGCGCTCTCCCCCGCTCAACTGGTGCATCCACGCGGTCGGCTCGGGCGGGCCGTCCACCCATTCCGGGCCTTCGTTATAGAAAAAGTAGATGTCCCAGGCCGGTCCACGGTTGGGGGTCACGTGCCCTTCGGCAAAGGCCTTTCCCGCCGCGTGCTTCGGGAAGGAGTCGTAGAAATGTCGAACTCTCGGATCGTTGAAGGTGGACGCTGCTTCACCGGCCGTGGTCTGGTTGTCATTGAATCCGGGCATCTGAATCCAGACAACGGCCACCGCGATGTTGACGCTTGGGAAGTTACGCAAGACCGATTGCTGCACCGCACGGGCGCCGAAAACGCAGCCCGGTCATGTCGGCGACAGAAGCGTGATGAATCGCGGTCTGTCCTTGTTGGCGTTGAACCAATTACGCAATGGAGTCGGCGAATCTTCGAGTGCGGTTACGTTCGTAGCGGTTGACGCCGCTTCCATCGGTTGGCTCCCCACCAGTTTCTTCAGCCGCTTGGCGAACGCCGCCGGTGGTTCGAAGTTGTGCAAGCGATCGATAATGAACCCGTCGCGGTCGATCAAGAACACATCGGGAACCGAATCGACCCGATAGACCTCTCCGAGCGCCGGATACTCGTCCAGGGTGGCTCGAACCCCCATTACGTTTCCTCGGGACATCTCGT
>JADFRH010000011.1:0-8452 GCA_022561415.1 Planctomycetota bacterium | reverse complement strand
CTTGACCTTCTCGTCGGCGAACGTCTCCTTCTTGAGCCGGATGCACGGGCCACACCAGCTCGCCCAGAAATCCAGAACAAGCGGCTGCTTGTTGGCGCGTGCCTTCGCAAACGCTTCGCGGAAGAACTTCGGGGCGTCATCCGGTACCAGTGCCAGCCGCTTCTCGTTGCCCCTTGCCTCGGTGGGGCGAACCCTGTCGGCCACGACTTCTACTTTGTAGCCCAGAGCCGTGATCTCCTTCGCAAGCCTTTCCGTCGTAGTTCTCGTTGGGTCATAAAGGACCGTGACGAGATCCTTGCCGTAGTCCCACTCGATTAGCGTCGTTGCGTTGGTCCCTTCCAGGGACTTCGTGACCGCATCCGGTCACCCCATTCACGTAGCGCCCGACTTGGTTTTCATCATGCCAAGCACGCGAAACGTGATGGACTGACGTTCCGAAGGGGTGTCCATTGCCGATCGGGCCGAAAAGGAGCTCGTCGACCCGCCTCCGGTCTGACCGAGCAGCAGCGGTACGAGTATCGCCACGGCGACTAAAATGTGCATCCATGTACTCATACGGGGCCAATCTTCCGCAATTCGGGGTTCCTGCATCTCGTCGCATAGATTCTACACCTCAGACGCTATGGCATCGAGCCGGCGGCGCTCCGATGGCTCGGCGTCCGGCGAGTCGTCAAGGCGTCCGGTCGAGACCAGCTTTGGGGGCGGTTTCGCAGCTGCGATACGCTGGAACGCCTGCGTCGGCAGCGTGATCGGCTGATTGGCTGCCGATTTCAGGGCTGCCGCAAGCTAAGGGCCGGGCGGCCGCCGCGCCGACGGGGGTATCACAGGTTGAGCTAATCACTCTGGGGATAGGCTAAAATGACATCGGGCCGATGCTCACCGGCTGTTCTGGAGATGGGTTGGAAATTGTAAGAAAGTCGGGAGCCGGGCGGGTTGACAGCCGTGCCGCACGGGTTATTATTGCAGGTCTGCGGTATTTCTGTCTAGATTTCCGCTAAGTGCTTTGTTTGCAAGGCTTTACGTCGCATGAGTAGCCAAGTGAAGATTAGAATCCGTTTGGAAGCGTACGACACGCGTGCGCTGGACGCGGCCGCCAAGGAAATCGTGGAGCAGGCGAAGCGCACCAGCGCCAAAGTCTCGGGTCCGATTCCGCTTCCGACGCGTATCGAGCGGTACACCGTCCTTCGCGGGCCGCACATTGACAAGAAATCGCGTGAGCAGTTTGAGATGCGAACGCACAAGCGGATTATCGACATCACCGAACCCACGGGGCGAACGGTCGAGGCGATCAATCGGATTCAGATTCCCCCGGGTGTTTTTGTCAAGATCAAGGCCTAGTCCGCGTCGGTTGCGACGGCCATTGGTCGGAAAACCTCTTGAGATAAATTGGCGTGCGAGCCTCATCGCACGTTTGGACTCAGTGGGTCTCGGTCACCCTGTCGGTGCTCGGGCATAGGGTAGTTTGTATGATAGCTGCATTGATTGGCACCAAGGTTGGCATGACTCAGGCGATCGGGGATCGTGGAGTTGTTGAGCCGGTCACGGTTCTCAAGGTCGGTCCCTGCGTTGTCATGCAGGTGAAGTCGACGGAGTCGGACGGCTATCATGCGGTGCAGCTCGGCTTCGACGATTGTAAGCCGCACCGTTCCACGAAGCCGATGATCGGTCACGCGGGAAAGGCGGATACCGGCCCCAAACGCGCCTTGCGCGAGGTTCGCCTCGACGCGCCGGCCACCGTGTCGCGGGGCGACGTCATCACGGTCGAGGCGTTTGCCCAGCAGGAAGTCTCCGTTGTGGATGTGATCGGGACGACGAAGGGCAAGGGATTCGCGGGCGTTATGGCGCGGCATGGCTTCGGTGGAAAAGAGGCATCCCACGGCGTCGAGCGAAAGCATCGTTCCCCCGGAAGTATCGGCGGAGGCGGATGCGGTCCGACCGGGCGCGGCGTCCGCAAGGGTAAGAAAATGGCCGGTCACGACGGCGCCGTGCGGCGCACGGCAAGCGGTCTTCGGCTCGTCAAAGTTGACGTGGAAAACGGGCTGTTGGTCGTTCGCGGAAGCGTTCCGGGACCCAACGGTTCCGTCGTTGTCGTGCAAATAGCCAGGAAATCCAAGAAAGCCAAGAGCTAACCGTGATGTTGGGTGTCCCCGTTTTTGATATGCAAGGGAAATCGGAGGGTGAGCTGGAGATCGATCCGGCGATCCTCGGCGGTTGGATTCGTCTGCGTCTGTTGAAGCAGGCGATCGTGAGTTTCCTGGCTCACCAGCGACAGGACAGTGCCCGGCAGAAGCGGCGCAGTGACGTCGTAGGGTCGACCCGCAAACTTTATCGTCAAAAAGGCACGGGCAACGCCCGGGTCGGGAACTTACGCACGCCTACCCGTCGCGGTGGCGGTCGGGCCTTTGCGAAGCGCGGCCCGCGGGCCGAGGTAAAACTGCCGAAGAAAATGCGTCGGCTCGCGCGAAACAGTGCGATCCTCGCGAAGATCAAGTCGAACGACGCGATCATCGTGGCCGACATGCAGTTCCCCGAGATCAAGACCAAGGCGGTTGCGGCGATGCTCGCTTCCCTGGGCGTTGATCGAGGGTGCCTGCTTGCCACGTACGAGCGGGATGACATCTTTATCCGGTCCGCACGCAACATTCCGGATACGGACGTTCGGGTGATTGACGACCTCGTCGCGTACGAGGTGCTACGAAGGCGGAAGCTGGTCTTCACGAAGCCGGCGTTCGAGCGGTTGATGCATGGGGCGGCCGAAGCGACGACGGGAGGATCCGGTGCCTGAGGGGCACCGGTTTTCTTATGGATATTTACCACATTATCAAGCGTCCGTTGGTGACCGAGAAGGGTACGCACCAGTCGGCGCAGTCGCAGCAGGCCACCCGGCACATGCCGGCGCGCGGCGGCGCGTATGCCTTCGAGGTCCACGTGAACGCATCGAAGCCGCAGATCAAGCAGGCCATCGAGAAGATTTACAATGTGAGGGTCCAGACGGTACGGACGTCCCGTCGCCAGGGAAAGATGCGTCGGGTTCGTTTCAAGGCCGGTAAGCGGGCGGATTGGAAGAAGGCTGTGGTCGTGTTGCATGCGAGCGACCACATCGATCTGTTCTAGGGAATGTGGGTTTGCCTCGCCGTTTCGTGCGGCCGGGGCGATTGTGATACGCGGAATATTCGATGGGTGTGAAGAAATACAAACCGACTTCGCCGGGTCGCCGGTTCTCGTTGGTCAATGACTTCGCCGAGCTGAGCAGCACGCGATCGAGGCCGGAGAAGTCGCTCTGCGAGCGGATCGCCCGTAAGGGGGGCAGGAACCACCACGGAAAGATTACCGCACGGCATCGCGGCGGCGGCGCCAGGAAGATCTATCGGCGGATCGACTTCAAGCGGCGCAAGGACGACATGCCCGCGTCGGTCAAATCGGTGGAGTACGATCCGAATCGTACGTGCCACATTGCGCTGGTTGAGTACACGGACGGGGAGAAACGGTACATTCTGGCCCCGGTCGGGCTGACCGTGGGGGATGTAGTAGAGAGCGGTGCCGGGGTTGAGCCCAAGGTCGGGAATGCCATGGCGCTCAAGGACATTCCCCCGGGGCTCGACGTTCACAACATCGAGCTCAACATCGGTCAGGGTGGAAAACTGGCCCGGAGCGCGGGCGCCTCCGCACGGCTGGCTTCGCGGGACGATCACTGGGCGATTTTGATGTTGCCCTCGGGCGAAATGCGAGAGGTTCATTCCCACTGCCGGGCGACGATCGGACAGCTCGGCAACGCGGATCATCAGAACCTGCGGTGGGGCAAGGCCGGGCGAACGCGGCACCGGGGGCGTCGTCCCCATGTTCGCGGCACGGCCAAGAACCCGGTCGCTCACCCCTTGGGTGGCGGCGAGGGTCGCAGCGGCGGTGGTCGGCATCCGTGCAGTCCGACGGGCGTGCTGGCCAAGGGCGGGCGAACGCGGGCACCGAACAAGGTGTCGAATCGCCGGATCCTTCGTCGACGAAAGAGTAAACGTTACGGGCAGTTGCCGCTGCCCAAGCGATAGAGATTCAATGGTGTTTCCGCCGGGGGCCTCGGGCTTCACCGGCGGGCATGCGTTGTTTGAGGTAGGAGTTGAGCATGGCGAGGTCGCAGAAAAAGGGACCCTATGTCGTCGAGAAGCTGTTCAAGAAGGTCATGGCGCTCAAGGCGTCGGGGGCGTCGACGGCGATTCGAACCTGGGCCCGGTCGTGTACGATCGTGCCGGAGTTCGTCGGGCATCGATTCGAGGTCCACAACGGCAAGGTCTTCAACAACGTGTATGTGACGGAAGACATGGTGGGTCACAAGCTCGGCGAGTTCAGCCCCACGCGGACGTTTCGCGGGCATGCGGCGGGCCGGAAGAAATAGATACGAGGCGCGTTTCGGCGCGGCAGGCGACGGACCGATCGGGGTTTTATGGCATCAACGGTTGACCAACAAAAGAACTGGACCTCCAAGCACTTGTTCGCTCGTATTGCGCCGCGAAAAGCGAGGCTGGTGATCGATATGATCCGGGGAAAGCGGTGCGGTGAGGCGATGGAGCAGCTTCGTTTCACCCACCAGCGTGCCGCTCGGTTCATCGAGGCCGTGCTCGGTGCCGCGATGACCAGTGCGGATGAGCAAGAGGCGGACATGCGGCGGCTGGTGGTCAGGGAAGCGAAGATTGACGGCGGTCCGTACCTGCGACGCTGGCGTCCGAAAGATCGCGGGCGGGCGCATCCGATCGCCAAGAGGACGAGCCATATTTTGGTGACGGTCGAGGAAGCGTAGCAACGCGACGGCGTGTTTCGTTGCGTTTGAGGAGTCGGTTTTGGGTCAAAAAATTCATCCAACGGGGTTTCGGATCGGGATCACCGAAGGGTGGCGTTCGCGCTGGTTTGCGCCGAAGGCCGCTTTCGCGGAGTTCCTGATTGAAGACCAACGTATCCGTGAGTACGTCGACCGGAAGCTGAATCGTCAACCGCCTTATGCGGCCGTTGCCCTCGTCGAGATCGAACGAACGCGCAACGAAGTCAAGGTGATCTTGCATACGGCCCGCCCCGGTTTGGTCATCGGCGCCAAAGGGGCTGAGGTCGACAAGCTCAAAGAGGCGCTGGAGGATCTGATCGATCGCAAGATCAACCTCAACATCATCGAGATCAAGGTCCCCGATGGCAACGCCAAGCTCGTGGCCGAAGCGATCTCCGAGCAGCTCAAGAAGCGGGGCAGCTTCCGTCGGGTGATGAAGATGCGTGCCGACGCGGCGATGGCGTGCGGGGCGAAGGGCGTAAAGATCAGGTGCAAGGGGCGGCTGGGCGGCTCGGAGATGGGCCGCGATGAAACGCAGATGCGGGGTTCGATCCCGCTGCACACGCTCCAGGCCCATGTGGACTACGGGACGGCCGTTTGCCGAACCACCTACGGCGTGATCGGCGTCAAGGTGTGGCTCTACCACGGTCGGTATGGAGAGGAAACGGTTCTCGACGACAGTGCGCGACAGGCCGCGATGCGCGAGCGACGCGGTAAGCGTGGTTAGTTCGAGATTTTCGGAGTAGTACCCCATGGCCATGATGCCCAAGAGAGTCAAATGGCGTAAGAGCCAGCGCGGTACTATTCGCCCGCGCGCCACGCGGGGCAACACGGTCGCGTTTGGTGAGTACGGGCTGCAGGCGCTAAAGTCGGGCTGGATCACCGCCCGGCAGATCGAGGCGGGCAGGGTGGCCGCGACGCATTACCTTCATCGCGAGGGTCGCGTGTTCATGCGGGTGTTTCCCTCGAAGCCTGTTTCGTCCAAGCCGCTCGAGACGCGGATGGGCAAGGGAAAGGGCGACCCGGATTTTTGGGTTGCGTGTGTGCGCGAGGGAACCGTGCTGTTTGAAATCGGTGGTGTGGAAGAGGATATCGCACGCACCGCGTTGCTGAGGGTTGCCCACAAGATGCCGTGCCGCTGCCGCTTTGTGAAGCGACGGCACGGGCTGTAGCGACGGACGGGATGTCACTGCGATGAAAATGACGGAACTCAAGATTATGAAGTCTTCCGAGTTGCAGGTCGAGCTTGAACAGCTCCGCCGGCATCTGTTTGATCTTCATTCACAGGCTGTGACGGAGAAGTTGGAAAACCCGCACCAGCTACAAATGGCACGAAAAGATATCGCACGCGTGTTGACGCTGCTCAACGGTCGCGGCGAAACGGATATCGAGCAGGAGCAACGACATCGACGGTCCGTGGCGGCCAAGCGGCGTGAGTCGTCTCCGGCGGTGCCGCGAAGAGATTGACGAACGGATAAACCATGGCGGTAGAGACCCAAGAGCAAACCCATGTGAGACTGGGCCGGCGTCCGAGCCGGGTCGGCGTCGTGGAATCGGACCGGAGTGAAAAGACGATCAAGGTGCGGTTCGACTATACCGTCAAGCACCCGAAATACGGGAAGTATTACAAGCGATCCACCACGCTCCATGCTCATGACGAGAAGAACGAAGCGGCGGTGGGTGACGTGGTCGAGGTGATGAGTTGTCGTCGCATTTCCAAGACGAAGTGCTGGCGACTGATCAAGATTGTTCGCCGGTCGGCTTAGGCGGCGGTGATTCGTGAGGACAAGCGATAGCGATCCGGAATTCGGTCCATGATACAGATGCAAACCATGGTGAACGTTTGTGACAACACCGGGGCGAAAGTCGCGATGGTGATCAACGTTTACAAAGGCAGTACGGCGGGCCGGGGTAAGAAGCGGTTGAAGTACGCCCGGATCGGAGATATCGTTCTGGTCACGGTCAAGAAGTCGCTGCCCAACAGCGAATTCGCCTTGGGAACCGATCGGAAGGATCGCTCGAAGCGGCGTAAGGCCAAGGCTGTCGTGGTACGCATGCGGACCCCGACGCGCCGATCGGATGGGAGCTACGTTCGATTCGATTCGAACGCGGTGGTTCTTCTCGATGAAAAGAACGAGCCGCGGGGGACGCGGATTTTCGGTCCCGTCGCGCGCGAGCTTCGGGAGAAGAACTTCATGAAGATCGTGTCTCTGGCGGAAGAGGTGGTGTAGGTGGTTTGCCCCGGCAGGGACGCACGCAGCCGTACGTTGCCGCGACGTACAACCGAGATCGACTAATGGCCTTTCATATTCGAAAGAACGACATTGTGGAGGTGATCTGCGGCGACCACCGGGGAGCGCGAGGCAAGGTGCTTCGCATCGATCTTCCACGCGGGTTGGTGATTGTGGAGGGCGTGAACATGGTGTACCGGCACGTGCGTCCGACCCGGAGAAATCCGCAGGGCGGCCGGGTGCAGAAAGAAGCCCCCGTCCATATTTCCAATGTGCTGCCGTACGACTCCGCGGCCGGGAAAGGACGGCGGGTTCGTTTTGAGGTGGAAACGACGGAAAACGGTCGCGTGGCAAACAAGCGACGGGTGACCACCGGCGGTACGACGCTACACACGTTGACCCGGGCGGAGCGGCAGGCAAAGTAGAGCGAACCGATTCGAGTTGAGCTATGGCAAGATTGCACGAGCGCTATAAGACAGAGATCGTTCCCGGCTTGGCGGAAGCGCTCGATATCAAGAACCCCATGGCGATTCCGCGTCTGCGAAAGGTCGTGGTGTCGATGGGCACCGGTTCCCCCACGCAGGACAAGAACCGGCTACCGGCCGCGACTGCGGACCTCGCCAAGATCACGGGGCAAAAAGCCCAGATTCGGCGGGCTCGCCGGGCGGTGTCGAACTTCAAGACGCGGCGCGGCTATGAGGTCGGATGCCGCGTGACGCTGCGTGGGGCACGGATGTACGAGTTCGTGGATCGGCTGTTTAACGCTGCGATTCCGCGACTTCGTGACTTTCGCGGGTTGAATCCCAAGAGCTTCGACGGCCGGGGGAACTACTCGATGGGCATACCGGACCAATCGATCTTCGCGGAGATCGACGTGGCGAGTATTCAGTACAACTTGGGAATGAACATAACTTTCGTGACCAGTGCGCAGGACGATGCGGGTGCCAAGGAGCTTCTGACCAGGCTCGGCTTGCCGCTGCGTGAAGCGTAAATGCGAGTGGATGGATGGCGACCAAGGCTTGGATAGCAAAGGCGAAGCGTGAGCCCAAGTATTCCGCGCGAAAAGTTCGCCGTTGCGAGCTATGCGGGCGTTCGCGGGCCGTGTATCGGAAGTTCAAGATCTGTCGGATATGTTTCCGGAGTCTGGCCCACCAGGGGCTGATTCCGGGGATTCGCAAGGCGAGCTGGTAGTTCGCCCTCACTGTTAGGGAGTACGGCAACCGTGTGGTCTGATACTGTCGCAGACATGTTGACGAGGATTCGTAATGCGGTGCGCGTGCAGCACAAGCAGGTCAACGTGCCGTCCTCGAGGCTGAAGATCGGGATTGCTCAGGTGCTCAAGGACGAGGGTTACATCTGCGGTTATTCGTCGATTGAGGACGGAAAGCAGGGAATCCTGCGGATCGACCTGAAG
>JADFRH010000208.1 GCA_022561415.1 Planctomycetota bacterium | reverse complement strand
GAAGACGACCCACATGACCATAATCATGCCACTGCCTTTAGCAAGGTGATAATGCCCGATGTCGAAGCACAGACATTGTCGCTGGTCAATATCACCTATCTGGTAGAGAAAATCCTCACGGCGACCTGACTATGCGTATACTTGATGTGATGATCGCAGCGCAACAGGTGATCATACCCTGCGAACAAATTGAGCAGGTGTATCACAATGCACAAACACAGCCTGCCGAACAGATACAGTCGTTGGCTGCCGCATTGGGGTGGGAGGTAGCACCGCCACGAGCAGCCTTCGCCCAGCACAAGAGTCTAATTTGGGGTGTAGAAGCCGTAGGTCAGGTCGTTGACCTGCCTTTACCCTGCTTGGTCCGCATGAACGTCATCGCCGTGTGAAGGCAGATGCATCACCGGCCTTACGCATCTTCGCTTAGCGGAGCGTTTTCCGGATGGTGCGGGAATCGTCCGTATCCCGGCGCGCCGCCAGACCCGCCGGCTGTCGGTCGCTCCAAATGCCATCCCGGTGAATCGGGACAGTTTCGTACCGGACGCTACATGATTGCCGCGCCTATCTGCTACATCGACGTCCGCCCGTCACAGCCCCGTCGATTCGGCGAGCTGCTTGGCTTCTTCCTCGGCCGCTAGGAAGCGGTCGGTGTAGGACGGATCGACCGTGCGGCAGACGTTGGTGGCCAGTTCGCCGATGCGAGCGTAGTCCGGATCGCCGCTGCGGGCGCTGAACTCCCCCGCGAGAATCGTCAGCCGCAGCAGGTGTCGCAACATCAGCCCCTCGTTCTTGACCAGGTTGTGCGCCCGGCAGAACTTATGAAAGTCACCGTCGTGATCGCGAATTCCGCCCGCGACCCACTTCTCGCGGACGAACACGTCCTCCGGTGACGCGAGCTTGGCATCGAAGAGCATCTTGAGCATCTCGACGAACGTTACCGGCTTCGGCTCATCACTCTCCGCCCAATAATCCGCGCCCTCGTCCGGGTTGATGGCCGTGAGGACGCCTTCCTTGACGATCACCAGCCCCTTCGAGATCAGCGCCTGCTCGAGCGTCTCCGTCTGAAGCGGCCCCGGCTCCATCTCCGGCGGGGCGACCGCCCGATCGATGGCCGGCGGTAGCTGAAGCGCCGACTCGAGCGCTAACAGTTTCTCCTCGAAGCTCCCCCGAACAAGCTGCTCGCTCAGAAACGATCCATAGAGAGGGTCAACGCTGCGGAACTCGAGCAGGCCGTGAATGCTTTCGTGAAGCGTCACGTGGTCGCCGTCCTCGGCCTTGGTCAAGAAGCCCAACGCCGAGAGGTTGTCGATCATGTAATCGAGCTGGTCCTGAAACTTGTCGAGCCGCTCGGGCGTGTTGAACCGCTTGGCGAGAAACTCGCGGACCTCGTGCAGCGTGCCCGTCGAGGTCAGCAGGAAGATCAGCACCTGATAGGGGATCATCGATCGGCTGGCCAGCCGCGCCGACCCGGCCTCGATCAACATGCGAAACTGCCCCTCACTCCAATACTGCTCGGTTTTGCGTCGTGACGGCTTCTTGCGCTCGAGCTGCTTGCGCATGCGCATCAGCCCGGGGTCTTTCGACTTGGGGTCGATCTGCTCGTACTTCTTTTTCCACTTGACGATCTTGACGTCATCCTCGTGAGCGACGGCGTAAACATACCCGTTCGTGTCGAACTGCGGCCGACCCGCCCGGCCGAACATCTGATGGGCATTCGAGGGGGCCACGAGTTTTTTCTCGCCGTGCTTGCCCTTGAGCAACGTACTGAGCACGACGGATCGCGCCGGCAGATTGATTCCGGCCGCCAGCGTCTCGGTGCAGATCACGAACGGAACGAGCTTCGCCAGAAACAGCTCTTCGACAATTTGTTTGTACTTGGGCAGGATGCCCGCATGGTGAACGCCGACGCCGCGAATGAGCATCTGCTTGAGTTTGATGCCCGCGCCGACGGAGAAGTCGTCCGCACTCAACCGCTGTTCGATTTCCGCGCGGTTGGCGGGGTCCATGAGTTTGAGCCCCTTGAGCTTCTCGGCCACCTCCCAACACTCGTCTCGGTTGAAACAGAACACCAGTGCGGGCGTCCGGCTCGCCGACTCGTCCTCTGAGGTCATTGAGATCAGCTGTTCGGTCAACAGTTTGTCACCGACCCAGAAATGCTCGAGGGGAACGCGGCGTTCGTCGGTTTGCACGAGCCGAAGGTTTCGACCGTTGGCCTCGCTCATCCACTGCACGAACTCGACCGGGTTGCCCACGGTGGCCGACAGCAGCATGAGGCGAACGTTGAGCGGAAGCAAAACCAGCGACAGCTCCCACACCGGTCCGCGTTCGCGGTCGTTGAAGTAGTGAAACTCGTCCATCACGACGCCGCTCACGTTGGCGCAGCGCTCCTCGCCGGAGAGTAGATGGTTGAGCAAAATCTCGGCCACGACGACGCGGACGAGGGCGTCCGGGTTCACGCGACGGTTGCCGGTGACCAGGCCGATCTGATTCCGATCAAAGCCCCAGGCCTCGGCTTTGTCTTGGAACTCGCGGAACTTCTGATCGGTCAGGGCGATCAGCGGTGTGGTGTAGTAGAGCTCCTGCCCGAGCGACAGCGCCTCGAAGATGGCGGCCTCGGCGATGAGCGTCTTGCCCATGCCGGTCGGCGCCGTGATCAGTACGCCGCCGTCGGACTCGAACCAGGCCAGGAGCGCATCCTCCTGGCAGGGATAGAGTTCAAACTCGACAGCGTCGAGAAACCGGCTGCAAACCTCGTCGCGATCCATGATCCGGCTACCTTACCCGTGGGCGGCCTGGATGTCGTGCCTCGCGACGGCTGCAAGACACCCCCAAATGGGGCTACGCACAGGTCGCCCGATGGGCTATGATGCCCGGCTTCCGGTCGGCGTGACGATCGGCCGCCTTGATATTTGATACTTCGATCCAAGAAACGGAGAACGGCTCGTGCTCGACCGCAACTTGACATCGCAATCACACAACACTCGTTTCGGTGCGCAGTTTCTTACCCTGGCATTGGCTCTTGCGATCGGAGGATGCGCGGCCACCCCGAAGGATTTCGCGGCCGGGCGGACACCGGACGGGTCCGGTCGCACATCCACGGCCGTTGCCGGACAATACGAGCCCGGCGATGGTCCCGACGAAGTCGTCGAGCAGCGATCAGAAGACGGAACCCTTCTGAGCACGGCCGAGGGCTGGCGGGATGTGGACGGCAACTTCGTCCATCACGGCGCCTACACGGTCTACTGGGAAAACGGCGAGAAGAAGACCGTGGTGTATTACCGCAACGGCGAGCGACACGGCGACAGAAGATCGTGGTACGCCGATGGGAAGCTCTGGAAATCGGGTTGGCACGATGACGGTCGGGCGACCGGAACCTGGGCCGAGTGGTACGCCAACGAAACCAAGGCGCGAGAGATGACCTTCATCAACGGCGGACTCAACGGCTGGATGACCGAGTGGTATCCGGACGGCCAGATTAAGCACAAGGTCATGTACGTCGCCGGCTTGCGTCAGGGTCGCGAAACGCGGTGGGACATCGACGGCGCGTTGCTCTCGGAAGCCGACTACCTCGATGACGTCATGCAGCCCTAATGCTCCATTCCACAGTGAAGAGTCGTTAGTGATGAGTGAAGAGAATGTAGCGCCTCCCTTTATGGGTGACGATGAGCGGCATGGCCAAGCGAAGCGCCGGCGGGCTCCTGCTAGGCCGACACGCGCGCCGGACCACGCCCCGGCAAGCGGCCATTCTTGTTCCCTTGTTTCGGGTCTAGTCGTTCCGTGGGTTGCTTTTTCATATCAGGAGATACGCTTGCGGATTTGCACACTGAGTTGATCGACGCACAGGACGATCACCATGGTGACCAAGCCCGCGCTGGGGATTCCCGCGGCGCCGATCGCGGCGAAATGGCCGACGGCGAGAGGAGTCATGGTTCCCCAAGCAGCCCGGCGAGAGCCCTCCTGCAACCCACGGGCGACCGCAAACAGCCACCCCATAGCCGGGTTGATTCCGTGAAACGCCCCCAGCCCGAAGATTATCGTCCACCGTTGAGCGGCTTGCCGGGGTTGGTGGGATGGGGCGTGCGCCCGAGGATGCCACCGCTCCGGAGAGACCCGGTCTCTTTTGGATTGTACGGGTCCGAAACATCGTACTGCTTCAGCTCGCC
>JADFRH010000207.1 GCA_022561415.1 Planctomycetota bacterium | reverse complement strand
CCTGGACAGAGGATTTACAAGACGCCAAAAAAATGGCAAATGGAAAAGTTGCGCTGCAAGGAAATTTAGACCCATGTGCCCTCTTTGCCCCCAGGGAAGAAATTAGAAAACAGGTCATTTCTGTTTTAGAAAAAGCGGGCAATGGCGTTGGACACATTTTCAATTTAGGTCACGGCATTCTGCCCGAGACTCCTGTTGAAAATGCCAAGGCCCTGGTGGAGTTTGTTAAGGAGGAAAGCGAGAACCGAAAAGCGAGGCAGGAATGATGGAGCCCAAAGCCACGCAAATGCTGGTTGATATCGAGATGTTGAGGCGTTATGATCGGCCTGGCCCACGATATACCAGCTATCCAACTGCGCCAAATTTCAGCTCAGATTTTGGCGCTGATGAATTTATTGATGAGATTATACGCTCCAACAGGGTCGACCATCCGGCAAACCTGTCACTCTATTTTCATTTACCATTTTGCGAAAAGCTCTGTTACTTCTGTGGCTGCACCATGCTGATCACTCATAACCGGAATCGCCTCGATTTATCGGGGTTAGTCTACTCCATCTCGCCTTGATTAGCAAGCAGATAAGCTCAAATGCCGCATTTCACGGTTCAAATGCCACGTTTGAAGCTTCGTCCGTAACGTCTGACGCTTCGAATGCGACGTTTGAAGCGTTCTCCGTGACATATCACGCTTGGAATGCCACATTTGAAGCGTTACCGGGCACGTTTCACGCTTGATTCACGACATACGACGCTTCATCTTTCGCGTGTTACACGTGTTCCGCCACGGATCAAGCGTGCTCCGCTTGTCCAACGTCCTTTGCATGCGTGTCGCACGGCTCGTGAGCACGTCGAGAACGTGAAGCCGGCCATCTGACCGAAACCGAGCCCGGCATCGCACCGTCAAGAACACGGTGACGGCTCTAGGCTGAGAGCTGAGGGCTGATCCCGGCGCGCCGGGAACGGCTGAGGGCTTCTCAATCGCCATTCGGGGGCGAAAACTTGGCGAGATACTCAATGGCGCGCGGCAGGACTTTTTCCACGGCTTCTTTCAGGCCGCAGTCGAGGATTGCGCCGGCCGCCTGGGCGTGACCGCCGCCTTTGAATTGTGCCGCGAGGTCCGCGATCGTTACCTCGCCGGAGCTGCGAAAGTTGATGCGCGTTTTCCCTCTGTTGCCCTCGGTGAAGAGCATCGCCAACCGGGCACCGTCGAGGCTGCGCGGCACGCTGATCTGGTCGTCGATGTCGGCGGCCGAGCAACCGGCGTTGTGAATCTCGTCAAAGCTCGCAAAGCTGTAGGCGATCTGCCCGTCGGCCGCCGCTGTCGTGTTGGCATAGACGATGCGAAGCAGATCGAACTCGCTCTTGTCCTGGCTGTGATAAAGACGCCGACCGACTTCCGCGACGTCAGCGCCGGCCTTCACGAGCTGCGCCGCGGCCAGCAGCGCCCAGGCACGTGTTGTTGGCAGTGAGAATCCAACCGTGTCCGTCTGGATTCCGGCGTACAGCAGTGACGCGGTGCTTGCGTCAATCGCGCCACAAGCCGACTTCGTCGCTCGCTGCAGCGCAACCAACAAGAAGTAGACCAGTTCGCACGAGCTACCCGCGTCGTCGACGATCCAGTCCACGTCGCCAAAGCGTGTGTTGGTGTGATGGTGGTCGATGTTGACAACCGGCCTGCCCGCGCTCCAGTCGGTCTCTTTCAGTTCGCGACCGACGTTACATCGGGGCTTCTTGGCCGTGTCGGTTACGACAAAGCCGTCGGCCGCCGCAAAGTCCTCGCGCGTTGCAACGAACATGCCCGCCTGATCGAACATAAACGTCAAGCGCCGCGACAGTGAGCCATCCGGCAGAGAGACCTTGGGCTTGCCCAATTCCCCGGTCAGGCTGCGGGCCAATGCCAACATCGACCCCAGCGCGTCGGCGTCGGGGACGACGTGGCTGATCACGATCGGCGCGCGCATCGACTTGATGGCATGGAGCAACTCCTCCGGCACGGGCGGCGTGACGATCGGGCTTTCGATTTGCATGGGGGACTCGACCGAGGGCATCGTCTGCTCTACGCGCTCTTCATGGAGTCGATCAGGATGTCCGCGACTTCCGAACGCGTGAACTCGATCGGCGGTCGCTCGCCCTTGACGAGCATCTCACGGAGCTTCGTCCCCGAAAGGAAGATCTGGTCGCCTTCGATCTTGGGGAACGTCTTGCCGCTGACCATGCCGCCTGCTTTTTTCGACCACGCGGCGTGCTCGAAGTTGAGTGTGGCGATCTCCAAGGCGCCTTTGGGGAGCGTGTTGAAAATCTCCTGGGCGTCGTAGGTTCCGTAGTAAGAGCCGACACCGGCGTGGTCACGCCCGATGATGATGTGGCTGCAACCGTAGTTCTGCCGGTAGATCGCGTGGAGGATCGCCTCGCGTGGTCCGCTGTAGCGCATGGCCCCCGGCAGGATCGAAAGCATGGTGTGATCCGGGTGGTAATACTTCTCGATCAAGACCTGATAGCACTTCATCCGCACCTCGGGCGGGATGTCGCCGTCTTTGGTCGCCCCCATGAGCGGGTGAATCAGCAGTCCGTCGGTGATTTCCTGTGCGCACTTGGTGAGGTATTCGTGCGCGCGGTGAATGGGATTGCGTGTCTGAAACGCGACGACCGTCTTCCACCCTCGGCGACCGAATTCCTCTCGCGTCTGAGCCGGGGTGAGGCGATGCGACGGGAACATCGGGTCGTGCCGGGTGGTCACGGCGTCGATCGGACCGGCCAGGCAGGTGTCGCCGTCGTCCATGACCACTTTGACACCAGGGTGCGCAACGTCGTCGGTCAGAAACACTTTGGCGGTCTGTTTGGCTTTGTCCTGCTTGTACTTTTCCGTGACGTTCAGGTAGCCGAGAAGGCGCCCGGCGTCGTCCTTGAGCGCCACGCGGTCACCGGCATTCACCTTGGCGGCCGTCGCATCGTCCACGGCGCAGGTGATCGGGATGGGCCAGGCAACGCCATTGGCGAGCGCAATGTTGTCGCACACGCTGTTGTAGTCGGCCTCGCCCATGAACCCCTCGAGAGGGCTCATGGCGCCGATCGCAATCATTTCCAAGTCGCACTGCTGATGAGGCGTGAGGGTGATTTCGGCAGCCACGCCGGACGCGTTTTCCTTCGCGCCCGTACGATCGACCAACGGTCCACCATGCGGCGAAACCAACTTTGATTCAGACATTCTTCTTGTTCCCGGTTCGAAAAGAGTGAAAGAGCGTGCAGGGTATCGGTACGGCACCGATACGAAGAAAGACATCCTAGAAGCAGCCGCCGAAAGTCGCAACCCCGGTTGGTCGGCCAGCCGACTTTGTCGGTCGCGAGCGGCGTGACCGGCGACCGCTCGCGCGCCGGCCCGTAGGCTTAGATTCGGCTCGCGCCGTAGCCGGCAACAACTATATGTGGGCAGGTCCGAGAAAAAGTCGCGGTGCAACGAGCCCGGCAGGAAAGTTACGAACCGCCGGTCGGTGCCGGTTCGGTTCGGCTCGCGGCGGACTCCGGCGCGCTCCCTTCGCCCGTCGTAGCAACAGGCTCTTTCACCGGTACCTGCGCGGACGAAGCTGGATCGCCGGTTGCAACGGGAGCCTGCGATGCTACCGGCCCGCTCACCGCAGTGGGTGTCTCGGCCGGCGTCTTCGTCGCGGTCTCCCCTGGGTCCTTGGCCGCGGCGAGCTTCTCGGTCGCCTCGCGCATTTCCTTGATCCCCATCTTGGTCGGTGAAACGACCATGGTCATGCGTCGCCCGTCCATGATCGGTCGGCGCTCGACTTTCACGGCCTCGCCGAACTCGGCGAGAAGCGCCTCGAACATTTCACGTGCCCGATCGCGGTGCATCCGCTCGCGCCCGCGAAAGAGCATGGTGAACTGCACCTTGTGCCCCTCGCCGAGGAACCGCCTCGCGCGATTCATCTTGATGAGGCGATCGTTCTCGTCGGTCTTGGGCCGGAAGCGAACCTCCTTGAGCACAATGACATGCGAGCCGGCGCCTTGCTTGAGGCGTTTCTTTTTCTCGTACTGTATCCTGCCGTAATTCATGATACGGCAGACCGGCGGCGTCTCGGTCGGTGAGACCTCCACAAGGTCGAGCCCTGCCGCGCGGGCGAGATTCAACGCTTCGGAAACGGGAATGACGCCGAGCTGGACCTGATCCTGGTC
>JADFRH010000206.1 GCA_022561415.1 Planctomycetota bacterium | reverse complement strand
ACGTCGTCGGCCATACGGCTCACATCGCGAACGATCATGCCGCTGTTGGCCTGAGACACCAAAGCCACCGGCTCCCCGGTCGCATGATGAACAATCTCGACTTTGTCGATGCTCTCGTAGGGCTTGCCTTGTCGGAGTATGGGTATGTGTAGCATGGTCTGGGCTCAGGAGTCCGCAACTTCCTCGAGACTCAAACCTCGCTCTTGGATTAAGATAGGAATCAAGTGAGCGATTAGACCTGCAGTCTGAAACCAGAGCGTTCCCATCTCTCGAAACATGGCAAGCGCACGCTCCTGGTTTTCCTGTCCGTTTGGATCACCAACTAGGTCATACATAAATGCAGGCCACGGCCAAGTATACCGGGTATTCAGAAACTTCCCGTCGCTGTCGCTCTCAACAAATGCTTCTGACTCCGGCTTATCCGATTGCCAGGCGACATAGTTTTGAAATACTTTGGGATTCCAATGTGCGAAGTGATTGCTCCGAATCCGGTGAACGTTACGAACCATTTCGTCAGGCTCCGCGCTTGTAATTCGGTCCCACAGTATCTCCAAGTCCTTTGCTCCTCGAAGCATGGACCTCTTGACCGTTCTGGCGGTAACGCCGCGCTTCAGGAGACAGAAGGTCTCTCCGCACCAACCCGTACCCGTAATTACGGTGATGACGATATCCCTACCTCGAAATTCCGTATCCGCCTCGGACACATACTCAAACCACCGAATCGCAGCACGGAGCGACTCAAGGCTCGCGGCAAGTTGCAGTATGTACGGCAGATCATCAACCGCCCTGAGATCCGTGCCTGGTTTGAATCGAAGGCGTTTGATCGGATTCGATACCTTCGTCTCTTCGCTCGCTGTCATTCTCCGGACTCCTTGCGGTGCGGGTCCGTCTGCTGAAGTTCATCGAACAGCGTGTCATACATCGTGTGAACAAACGAGTCAAGTTGTGACACGTACTCGCGCTTTAGAGAAAGGATTCGAATCAGCTCCTGCACGTCGGCCAGGTCTCGCCGCCGCGCTGGCTGCGTCATGCCGGAGGCGAGCTTCAAGTTTATCAGCGTGGGTAGGTCGACGACACAGATACCGTCGATGCTGATCTTGACCTTCGCCGGATCGGGGAAGGCCACCGGCTTGGGTTTGCCATCGCCTGGGTATTCACCCGTCGCGATAAACTCGACAACCGTGTTCGTGCGCGTGTTGCGGAACGATTTCTTGGCGCCTGAAAATGTTCCCACATAGCCGCGCCCAACCAGCCGATTCCGAAATTCCTCCAGCCCGTCCGGTCGAATCAGCACGTCCACATCAACGGTCTCACGGCGATACCCGTGTGCGTTGAGGGCCATGCCGCCGATGATCGCGTATTCGATGCCCGCCTCGTCGAAATCCTTGGCGAGCATTTTAAGCGTTTCGTGTACGTCACCCAGACCCATGTGAAACCTCCCGGCCTCCTTCAAACGCTCCGAAAAGCTGGACTCTCCCGCAGGTTGGATCATGGCTGATGGGCGCTAATACACCCCCTCCACGATCGGTGTGGCGAAGCCGCTGAAGGGGCGCACGTCGCCGACGCCGTCCCAGGGATACTTCTCGCAGGGTTTGTGGCGGACGCCCTCGTCGCGCTCGAGGAAACGCGGCACGAAAAACTCTTTGGTCAGCGTCGTCAGGCGCACGCGACCCAACTCTCCATAGTCCACGATGCGTGTCGGATCATCGGGGTCAACAACCTCGATCATGGCCCGCGGACTCGGCGGATGATAGATCACGCTGTAGTTGTCCTCCGGCACGTACGGCTTGTGACAAGCCAGCCCCATCAGGGTGTTGCCGTAGGTCGGCACGAACTCGACGCTGCCCTCGAGCAGCTCCTCCCGCGCGAAGCGGTGGAACTGCGCCGTGAGCTGCGTGCCGCCGCAGAAGACGCCCTTGACGCCCATGCGCTTCAGCGAGATTCGCTCGCACAGCGCCTCGAGCAGCTTCGGCGTGGTGAACACGCACTGAATCCCCTCGTGCGCCTTGAGCAAAGTCAAACCCTGATTGATGACATGATCGCGATAAGCGGCCATCTGGTTCATCTGCCCGCTCTTGATGAGCTTGACCACCCATCGCGGGTCCATGTCGACGTGGAAACAAATTCCGCCGCGGTGCTGGCACAAGTGCTCGACGGCCAGCCGCAATCGGCGAGGCCCGGACGGTCCCAGCATGAGCCAGTCGGCCCCGCGCGGAAACGCTTCGTCGCTCAGCGTCTCGGAGAACATCTCGTAGTCGATGCGGAAGTCGTCGATGTTGATGCGGCTCTTGGGAACGCCCGTGCTGCCGCCGGTCTCGAAAATCGAAATGGGCTTGTCGGCGTAGGCCCTCGGAACCCATCGGCGCACCGGTCCGCCGCGCAGCCACTCGTCCTGAAACGACTCGAACCTGTCGAGATCGTCGTAGCCGGTGATCTCTTTGCGCGGGTCCCAGTCGAGCTTCGCCGCGTAGTCCAGCCAGAACGGGCAGCCAGTCTCGGGGTCGAAGTGCCAGGCCACGATCTCGCGCGTCTGCTCATCGAGTCGAACCTTCGCCTCTTTCGCACGCACGTCGAGCGGAGCGGATGTTGACGATGCGGTTGTCACACTGCGTTCTCAATTCTGCAGGTCGGCCGTGGTGCGTTGAGCGGCCCGGTTCTAATGTCCTATCGCAAACAGCGCTCGGCGGTTTGTGATGTACAGCGTGCCGTTGGCCACGACCGGGGTGGTGTAGGCCGAGTTCTGAATGTCGTTGACCGCCAGCTTCTTCATTTTCTTGTCGTGGGCCATGACGACCACCTCGCCGTCCTCGGTGCCGAGGAAGACCTTGCCGTCCACGACGAAGGGCGAGCCCCAGATGGCCGCGAAGGTGTCGTAGCGCCAGTGACGCTTGCCCGTGTCGGCGTCGAGGCAGTAGAGGAACCCACTCAGATCGGCCGCGTAGAGCAGACCGTCGGCCACGGCCACCGTCGACATCGAGCGATGAAAATCATCGCCGCCCACGTGCCACACCTGTCCGGTGCCGGTGATGTCGCCGCGCTTGGTGCCGTCGATCGCGTAGAGATGGCCGACGCCCTCGCCGTGTTCGGGGTCCTGCCCGACGCACAGGTAGACCTTGTTGTTGTCGATGACCGGCGTGGCGATGATCGCGTTTCGGGTTCCGCGTCCGCCGAGAATCCACTTGGTGTCCTTGGGGTTGAGGTCGAACTTCCACAGCGGCTTGCCGGTCTTGGGCTCGTAGGCATAGCACCAGCCGTCACCGCCCGCGAAGATCACCTGCGGAACGCCACCGATGACGCCGTAGGCCGGCGACGACCATTGACCGTGCAGCACGTTGGCGCCGACATCGTTACGCTCCCAGAGAATCTTTCCTGTTCTCGTGTCGACGGCCAGAAAGTCGGGCGCGTCGGGGACCGGGATGTTGAGGTGCCCTTCGTCGACGCCGTTCGACGTGGTCACAAACAGGATGTTCCCGTGCCCGACCGGCGAACAGGTGGCCAGGTTGTGCGGAAAGACCTCGAGATCCTCGAACATGTCGAGAACCCAGATGATGTCGGCGTCCTGTTTGTCGCGGTACTTTTCGTCCTTGAAGGGTCCGTCGTTCTCGCCGTCGAGGAAGCCGTTGGCATCGGCGCAGACGATTTCACACCGGTTGCTGACGTAATAGATTCGATCGCCATCCACCCAGGGCGACGAACAAATCCCCTGCTCGGGCCAGTCGTTGACGCGACCGGTGGGCAGCTTGTCGTGCGTCGCCTGCCAGAGGAACTTGCCCGTTTTCTCATCCAGACAAACCATCACGCCCTTGTCGCCGGTGATCTGGGGCCGGTAGTGGTGGTTGTTGTTGGTGCCGATGAAGATCTTTCCGTTGACGATTACCGGGTTCCCATACGTCTGCGACCCCAGCGGGACCGTCCACTTGATGTTTTTCTTCGTGCGGACGTCCCACGCGGCGGGGATGTTCCGCTCGCCGGACACCATGTTGCGATCCCTGGATCCACCCCACATGGGCCAATCCCCGCGCTTCGCCTTGGCAAGCGGCTCCGCCGGCGCAGCCGCGGTCAGACCCAGCGTCAAAACCAACATCGAAACATGGGGTAGCGTCCGTCTACTCATTGCGCGTCACCTGATAGTTGTCAAAAAACACCGAGGAGCCCGGTTTGCCGGGCCTTGTC
>JADFRH010000010.1 GCA_022561415.1 Planctomycetota bacterium | reverse complement strand
CCGCATCACGCCCGCCGCCGCGGCGTAGGGTCGCGTTGC
Source organism: Planctomycetota bacterium (assembly GCA_022561415.1). Next base: position 19,086 of record JADFRH010000010.1, on the reverse strand, counting down.
CGGCACGAGCGGCGCGGCCAGTCCGCCTCAGCCCGGCAGGCGGGCCGGCATGCGCTCGCGCAGCGCCCGGATGTGATCCGGACGCGTGCCGCAGCAGCCACCGACGATCTGGACGCCCTTGGCGACCCAGTCCTCGCAGGCCGCGGCGAGCGCGTCCGGCGACACCCGCTCCTCGTAATGCCAGATCGGCATGGTGAACTCCTCGCCCGATTCAGGGTACGCCAGGAGCGGCCCCGACCATTGCTCGCGCAGCACGTCGAGCGCCGGGCCGGTATCCTCGACCGTGCTGTGCATCACCCCGGCGACCGAGCCGCCCACCGCCATGACCTTGGGAATGACGTCGGCGAAGGCCTCGGCGTCGTCGCTATGCGGGTACATCAGCACCGACCCGTCGTCGCCGGTGCGTGTGTAGATTTTGGTTAGTTTCGGCACCGTCAAAGTCTCCGCAAACTGTTATCAGCCTCGCATCGTACCGCAGACCGAACACCGCAAGCAAGCGGTCACAACTCGCCACGGCCGGTCGGGAGCCGAGGCGCCGCGCCGACCCGGCCAAACTCGCACGGTGTTGAGCCTATTTGACGCATCGCCTCGATGTTGCTGTAGTTAGGAATTCAGGGCTGCGGTCCGCGCAGGCTCGCAGACGGCGCCGGGCGTTCAACGACTTGCACGACCGGGGACCGTGGCACCCGTCACTCTAAGGAGGTTTCCTTTGAATCGACTGGCAGAGCCGGCTTGCCGGCCGACAAACGTTACGTCGCGAGGGCATCGACAGGTGGCCGGGAATCTCACCGTCGCCGCTTGCGTGTTTGCGGCCGGCTGTGTCTCCGCACCGCTCTCTACACCGCACGCCAGCGCTGCGGATGGATCCCGGATGGCAATGTTCGAGGCCCCGTTCGTCCACGGTGAGATCGGCACGTCGCACGATTCGCATGTTCCGACGCCGGAGTCGGTCATCGGACACGAAATCGGGGACGGCGCCGTCCGATACGACGCGGCCGTGCGCTATCTTTCGGCGCTCGCCGAGGCTTCGCCCTATGTCACGATGACGCCGTACGCCAAGACGCATGAGGGACGGGCGCTTTACTTTCTGACCATCACCAGCAGGGCGAACCACGCGCGTCTCGAGCAGATCAAGGCCGACAACGCCAAGCTGGCGGACCCGCGCACGATGCGCGACGCCGCCGAGGCCGAGCGCATCAAGAGCACCTTGCCCGGCATCGCCTGGTTGGCCTATTCGATTCACGGCGACGAGTTGTCCGGCACGGACGCGGCCGTCCAACTCGCCTACCAGCTCGCGGCCGGCACCGACCCGGCCACGCGCCGTCTGCGCGACGAACTCGTCATCCATATTGATCCGATGATGAACCCCGACGGTCGCGAGCGATACCTCAGCCAGCTTCAGACCTTGACCGGCAAGGTCTCGAACCCGGACTACCAGGCGATGCAGCATTCGGGGCTGTGGTCGGCCGGCCGAGGGAATCACTACCTCTTCGATCTGAATCGCGACTGGCTCATGCAAGTACACCCGGAAACGCGCGGGCGAGCGGCCAAGATTCTCGAGTGGAACCCCCACCTGGTCGTCGACGCGCACGAGATGGGATCGCTCGACACCTATCTCTTTGATCCGCCGCGTGAGCCGATCAACGGGAATCTTTCTGAGCGCACGCTCGCGTGGCGGCGGCGTTTTTCAGCAGATCAGGCGGCCGCGTTCGACCAACATGCCTGGAGCTATTACACGCGGGAGTGGTACGAGGAGTGGTACCCCGGCTACACGAATGCCTGGACGAGCCTGCTGGGGGCGGTCGGGATTCTGTATGAACAGGCCGGGGTCAACGCGGCATCCGTCAAGCAGGCGGCGGGCAACGTCCTGACCTATCGTGACGCGGTACACCATCACCTTGTCAGCAGCCTGGCCAATCTCGAATCGCTACGTGCCAACCGCGGCGAGATCATCAGCGACTACCTCGACGAACACGAGTGGGCGGTCTCGGCCGATCGATCGGGCTCCGAAGCGTTAATCATTCCGCCACCGGCCGACCGCGCGCGTTTTGTCCGGTTCACCGATCTGCTCAGCGGACACGGGATCGAGTTCGGCCTGTCACAGAAAGCCTTCTCGGCCGAGAACACCGTCGACGTGTGGGGCCATCACACCGACACGCAACGGATGCCCATCGGCAGCCTCGTCGTCCGGGCGGCCCAGCCGCGACGGCGCCTGGTTCATGCCCTGCTCGACTTTGACCCGCACATGACCGACACGTTTCTCCACGACGAACGCAAGGATATCGAGAACCGCCGCGGCACGCGCGTGTACGACACCACCGCGTGGAATCTCTGCATGGCCTACGGGTTCGAGGCTTTCTGGGCACAGCGCCTCTCTGACGCCACAACCACGCCGCTGCGCGACACGCACCCCGCACGGGCCGCCAAGGTGCCCGGATACGGCTATCTGATCGACGGCGCCGGCAGCGACATTCATCGCGCCGTGGTTCGTCTGCTTGAGGCGGATTGCAAAGTAAGGATCGCGGCCGAGCCGTTTTCGGTCAGCGGACACCGATACGAGCCCGGATCGGTGCTGATCCGCAAGAACGAGAACGCCGAAAACCTCGCCGACCTGGTGCGTCGTGCGGTGAACGACCTCGACGTCGACCTGCGCGGCACCGACACCGCGCTGTCCGAAGACGGACCGGACCTGGGCGGGCGGCGGTTCGGACTGCTTGCGCGGCCGCGCATCGCGATCGCCTCGCAGTTTCCGATCGCGACGACTTCGTTCGGGGCCGTCTGGCATCTGCTCGACGAGCGGATCGGGCTCCGCGTCTCACCGATCAACGTTCAGCGGATCGGTCGTATGGACCTGCGAAAGTACAACGTGATCGTTCTGCCCAACACGTGGAGCGGCGGCGCACTCGCCGCCATCTTCAACGAAAAGGTCACCGCGCGACTCAAGAGTTGGATCGAGGCGGGCGGCACGTTGGTGGCCGTGGGCTCGTCGGCCGCGTTCGTGGCGGGGAAGGATCGCGGGCTTTCCTCGGTACAGCTGCGCCGCGACGTGCTCGATGAGCTGAACGTGTACGAAGAGGCACTCGAACGCGAGCGTAGCGCCCGAAACATCAAGGTCGACCGCGACGAGGTCTGGGGCACGAGTGCGCCGGACGCCGACGAGACAAATCCAGCAAAGAAGGGCGCAAAGGCCAAGTCAAAGGGCTCGGCGACCGACGACACGAAATCACTCGAGCGCAAAGACGCGTTTCAGCGGATGTTCAGCCCGAGCGGCGCGATCGTCACGGCCATCCTCGACGCGGAGCACTGGCTCTGCGCCGGCGCGTCGCCGAGCGCAAACGGTGAGAGCAAGCTGCCCGTCATGGTGAGCGGCTCGAACGTTTTTCTGTCGAAGTATCCGGTTCGAACACCGGTTCGGCTGGCGGCTGCGGATGATCTTCGCCTCTCCGGCCTGCTCTGGCCCGAGGCGCGGGCGCGGATGGCGAACTCCGCCTACGTCACGGTCGAGCGGGTCGGCAACGGCCAGATCATTCTCTTCGCGTCGGACCCGTTCTTCCGAGGCTACTTCGAGGCCACCGGTCGACTCTTCCTCAACGCCATGCTACACGGCCCCGGCCTCGGCGCGCGACAGAGCGTGCCTTGGTAGAACCGTCGCGGATGACTCATGCTCAGAGGCGTTCGAGCGTGGAATACGCCGCCCTTACAACGAAGAGTGAAGAGCTAGTGCGTCCACTGGTCAGGTGTGGCGGCGCCGCAGAGTTTGTCTTCGCCCTACGGGCGCGGACCCGGAACCGTCCATGATTCCAGAGGAAACGGTCAGTCCGGAAGCGCGCTACCTAAGCCCAAAGGTGTTCGAGCGTGCCGGCCTGGACGTGCGGCGGGGCGGACCAGACTAAGAAAAACATGGCCTCGCGCGTTAGGCGCTGTGTCTGGTGCGACAGCAGATAACCGCTGCCCTTCGAGAGGGTCATCAGCGTGCCCGCGAGACGCACGACCAGATCGTTGACCGCGACGCGAATGTCCATCGCGGGAATCTCGTTCGACGGATCGCTGAGCATATCGGCCGCGTCGTAGAGACGGCGACGGATCGACTCGAAACGCGGAACGATCTTCTCGTCGAGCAATGCGGGAACCTGATCGACGGTCGTGGCGAGCGCACGCACTTCGTGCAGCAATCGCTCGGCCGCTCCCAGCCCGACGGCCGACACCGATAGGGGTTTGACCGGCGCGCGAATCGCCAGAACCCGTTCCGCCGGCCCGCGCATCAATTGCCCGGTCTCGACGTGGACGTCTTGGCACCGCACCTCGCAGGTCCAGCTCGATCCCAGCGCCATCAGTCGCATTGGCTCGGATACCGAAAGTCCGTCGGAGTCGGTGGGCACGGCCGCGAGTATCTGCATGCCGTCGGGTAGCACAGCGCCCGTTACGATGTGGTCCGCGTGTGGCGCACTGGTCACCCAAGGCATGACCCCACTGATGCGAAACCCAGAGGCAGAGCCTGCTTGCAGGTCGCCGTCGATCTCGGCCTTCATGGCCGGTCCCACCGAGCGGCGCGACGTGGTGAGCTGACTGATGCCCACGGTGAAAAGAAATTCCCCCCTGGCACAGCGCGGCAAGAGCTGCTGAGCCAGCTCGGCATTGTCGCAGTCGCCGAGCAGTTCGCACGCGGCGTCGTTCTGCGTGAGGATCAGCGCCAGGCTCAGGCTGCCCCACGCAACGGCCTGGTAAGTTTCGAGTTGTTGTTGGGGCGCCGCCGCCGCGCCGCCGAACTCGACGGCGACCACGTTCCGCCGGCAGCCGGCCTCACCCAGCAACTTCACCGCCTCCGCCGGCCACGACAGGCCGTCGCTTTGGGCGTCCAGCTCCTTAAGACGCATTTTCAGTGTTTCGAGATCAAGCATGACGTTTTCAGTATCTGACACGCACCGTGTACAGCGCGAGCCGACATGATAGCGAGGATGGTCATAGGCAACAGAGCAGGGGCATCAAACGGAATCCGTGAAATGAGGTGTGTCGGTTCCGTCGGCCCAACGAGGAAAGAAGCCCAGAAAACGTGACACGAGACCGGTCGTCAGGCGAGACGAATTCCGGTTCAGCTTCGTGCGGTCGCTCGAAGTTCAATCACCGTCACGTACGACGGGGCCATCGTCACCGAGCCGGCCCGACCCTCCGTTCGAAGCTGCCACGCGTCGATTGACATGCTCGAGGGGCGCATCAAGCCGCTGTCCCAGCTCCGACTCGAAACAACTCACTCCGGTTTGGGATGGGCCGAGTAATGACACCCCAGGGGGTGAGAACGACGAAAGGGGTGCCCGTGTGTCGGATCCCCTTTGTTGTGCAATGTTTCGCAGCTGGAGCCTAAGGTTGGGTGGAATCGTAGAGCGGACCCTCGTCGGCGCAAACGCCGGTGGCCCGTTGATCGTGGCCGACGCAGACGTAGACCGTACCGGTGCAGCTCCCGCCCCTACCGTCGTCGGCGCGGAAGTCGACGTGGTAAACGCGTCCGTTGCCCAGCGCCCCGGGATCGGCCTCGCGCTCGGCCCTTAGGGAGGCCGTGTCGGTGCCGACGCCGTCGCCGTCTGGCGAGGATTTCCCGGAGCCGCCGCCACGTTTGCGAACGGGCTCATCCTGAAAAATCGACTCAATCGTTATGGTGACCGTGTCACCGTCGGGATCGACGACGCCGCCTATGGTGATCGCGTGGAATCTGTGATTGGGCGGCCAGAGGAACTCCTGGCTGGCCCTCGCACCGGAGCAGTCCGGCGGGCTGCCGGGACCACCAAAGGGTGGAACCGGCGCGACGTCGCACGCGTCATCGTCGGCGCACTGGTCATCGTCGCAGTCGGTGAACCCGTTACCGTCGTCATCGATGCCATTGGTACAGTCGCTCTCATGGCAGTTGAGGGCCTCGGCGCAGTCGGGGTCATCGCAATCGACAATGCCGTCGTTGTCGTCGTCGACGCCGTTCATGCAGATGATCTCGAAGCAGTTGTTTGCACCCTCGCAGTCCGGGTCGAGGCAGTCGATGAGGCCGTCGCCATCGTTGTCCATACCGTCATCGCAGACCTCGGCCGAGAGAACCGTGCCGGCGCCGCCGAGGAAAACGGGCAGCCCCTGGTCTTCGGGCAACGCGTCGGAGCCGGCAACGGCGAGCACCCTCAAACCGGAATAGCCGGCGGGACCGGTAAAGACGTTGTGGAAACAGCAGTGGCTCAGGTTGTCCGAGGTGGTCGCGGGCGAGAGCGAGAGCAGGTCGGGCTGGACGATCGACTCGGAGAAGTATGCGTCCCGAGTGGTGAGGGGAACCGGAAGCCAGCCCCATCCACCGGGCGTACGGGCCTCGGTCAACGCTATGAGTGAACCGCCTAGCTCGTTCACGAAATGTTGCACGTCAGCCTGCCGCAGGTTCAGTGCGGCGATCTGCGTTGTGGTGATGCCGCCCGTGGTGTGGTAGAAGCTTGATGGAATGTAGATCATCGCGAAATCGGCAAAGTTGACCGCGGCGATCTCTTCCTCCGTCCGGGCATGCGTGACGGGCCTGTTCGGCCCGAGGGAATTCCAGTCATTGAGGCTGATGAGGGCATAGTTCGGCTTGTAGCCATACCACTCAAGCGAGTTCACGCCAATCGCCACGATGCCGTAGCCCCCCGATCGGGACTGGGCGATGGCTTCGTCGAACAGGTTGGGGAAGAGGTTCCCGCAAAGGTCGCCGCCGCAATGGCCCCAATCGTCCGCGTCATCGCCGCTGATGACGACGAACCCCTGGCCCCAGGCCGATTGACTTGCGGCAAGCCACATCAAACCGAGTGCAACGACCGCCCTGCATTTGTTCCTTTTCATCCAGTCCCCTTCATTAGGAGCCGTGGCGGCTCCGCCAAGCCAAGCACTGTTCGCGCAACAGATTCCAGCCGACATGCTTCGCCGACTTAACCAGCGGTACCGCTGCCTACGCGTTAGAATTGGACAAAGTGGGCGTCAACTCTCCAACGGCCCATGATGGATCGTTGTGCAGCCCGACAATCCCGATGGATATCAGGACTCGAGGCTTTGCGTCCCACCCTTACGGATGGTTTGCCCACGGAGTAAACACTCTAAATCTACGATTCGTTAGCCCTCCACGCAAGAAACCGACGGAAAATCTCTTCAGGCGACGCCCCGCCCGAAAACATCGCGCGTTCGATACGACGACACCCGATATGAACCCACGTCCGCGACTTTGTGAATCGTCGTAAAGTCAAAGAGGATCTCGACTTACGTCGAGGCCCTCTCATGGATTCGATAGCGGGGGGCCGCGTGGATAGCTACGATCGCCGATCCGTCCGTCCGATAGAACCGTGGGCGCAGAAGTTGCGGCCGGGGTTTGCCATGCTAAGTCGCCTCCTACATACATCACCGCTTCGCGACCGACTCTGGTTGGCACTCTGTATCGCCAGCCTCGTGACCTACCTCGTCTGCAGTGAATCCGTCCGGGCATTCGGGCGCCTGCTGGCCCAACTCCCTGCCACGAAGTAGACGTTCGTTTTGCACGCCATGCACCTCATATCGCTAACCATGATCGCCGTCACCTGGTGCGTTGCGTGGCGGATCGGCCGGCGCTTGTGTCGCGCGCTCGGTGTGGTGGAGCAAGCGAGTCAATGGGCTCTCGCCTGCATTGTGCCCACCGCCGGTCTGATTCTTTCCGTACACGTGATGGCGCTGATCGCGCTGGCAACCGGACAAGGCGTCGTAACGCCCGAGCCGGTCGCGGCGATCTTCGCCCTTGTGGCGTGGCTTGCCCATCGTCGCACGACGCGAGCTGAGACCTTTACGCCCGAAGCTTCGCCTCCGCGCCACGTCGCCGATCGAACTCCACTCGGCCTGTGGGTCGCATTCGCCGTGCTCGCTGGAGCATACGTCGTCTTTTTCGTAGATGCGTTGACGCGATACCCGATGGGCTACGACGCGCTGTACTATCATCTGCCGGTGGCCGTTCGGTGGATGCACGAGCAGCGCCTCGATCTCGTTGTCGGCTTCAACTACCTATCGCACCCGGAAAACGGCATGATCGTGCCGTTCCTGCTGGCGTTTGCGAAGCTCGAGTCGCTCTTCCCGTTCGTCCATCTTCCCAAAGCCGCCCTGGTCGCACTCGCGATCTATGGTCTGGCTCGTTCGATCAACGTAAGCGAAGCCGGCGCCAAGCTGACCGCGTGCATTGCGCTAAGTGTCCCGATCGTAATGTTTCAGAGCTTCTCCGGCTACATCGATCTCTATGCGGCCTCGGCATGGCTCTCGGCGCTGCTTGCGCTGACTTGGGCGGTGCGGGCTTCCGATCCGTCGCGCCGCCATGGGATGTTGGTGCTGGCCGGTCTTGCGGCCGGCGTCGCCCTCGGGAGCAAGACGACGTTTCTGGTCATGGTCACGATGTTGGCGGTCGTGGCTATGGCCGTCGAATGGATTCGCTCGCGCGAAAGTTCGCACGACCGAAGAAGCGCTGTTCGCAACCTGCTGCTCTTCGGGGCCGCGTCCCTTGCCTGCTCGGGCTTCTGGTTCGTTCGTGGAACCGTTCAGGCCGGCAACCCGGTGTATCCGCTCGGTGTGGAGGTCGGCGGCACGACCCTACTGCCGGGTCTCACGGCCGACGACATTTTTCCCAGACGGTCGATGAGCGAAAAAATATCGCGGTGGTGGAACTATCCCTGGCGCGAGACGAAGTATTCCGGAACGGGTTATCCCTATAGCGTGAACAACGGATTGGGTGCGGCGTACACCGCGTTCGTGCCGCTCGGGCTACTCGCGGTCGGGCTGGGCCTGTTACTGAAATCTTCGGTGCCGCTTCGCGGCCCGCCCGGGCGATGGTTGTTCATCTTTACGGGCGTGGCTTTGACCGGCGTCGTGCTGAACATGACGGTGTTTCGAGAGATGCTGCGATTCGTGTTGCCACAGCTTCTGTTGGCGATCGTTGTGTCGGGCGTGCTGATCGACCGGCTCATGGCACGATTCCCAAAGGGAGTCTGGACCCTGGCCGTGGTCGCCTTCGTCGTGACGGGATTGATCGCGACTGCGAAGCCGGCTCGAACGATTGCCACGCGCATCAAGAACGACGTCTGGGACCGGGCGCTGTATTACGGGATTCCGTCCGCGATCGATGAACTGCCGCCCGGCTCGCGCATCGTCAACACGGCCGACCCAGGCTACAATTATCCACTGCTGGGTAGGAAGCTGAGTAACACGGTGATCGGCGGCGGGGTGTGGCGGACGAAGCTCTGCCCGCGCGGGTTGAACGCGCATGCACTTCGGGCAAACCGTGTGGAGTACGTGTTCGTTCAGGAGCCCTGGCCGGCCGACTGGGATGACGACCTGCCGATCGAACTGATCAGCGACAACACGAACAAATCGCGCCGCCCCGGCGTCCCCGCGAGTCGTGTCTACCGCGTCGTGCCGAAGATCCAGCTCGGGAAGAAAGGGGTCAGGCTACTTTATGGTTCGCCTGATGCCCCCGCGCCTCATCGATCGGGCTAGTTCAACGCGACGACCGCAAGATAAAGTCGCCTGCCGCCTTTTATGCCTCAATGGCGTCCAACAGTATCTCCGCGATGTCGAGTTGGGGCAACTCTTCCCGGTCGTGGCCGGCCAAGCCATCGGTCAGCATGCGCATGCAGAAGGGGCAGGCGCTGCTGACCGCGTCGGGCTTGGTGTCGAGGAGTTGCTTGGTGCGAACCATGTTGACCCGCTCATCGCCAGGCTCTTCCTCCTTGAACATCTGGGCGCCGCCCGCGCCGCAGCACATGCCGCGATCGCGCGTCTCCTTCGGTTCGAGCACGGTCAGACCGGGGATGCTTCTGAGCACGTCGCGCGGGGCGTCGTAGACTTCGTTGTATCGCCCGAGGTAGCACGAGTCGTGGTAGACCACTTTCTTATCGATTCGTTTGGTCGGCTTGAGCTTGCCGCGCTTGACCAGGTCGGCCAGGAACGTCGAGTGGTGAACGACCTCGTACTTGCCGCCGAAGTCGGGGTATTCGTTTAGCAGCGTGTTGAAGCAGTGCGGGCAGGTGGTGATGATCTTCTTTTTGTCTACGCCGTGGCCGTTGAGGGTCTCGACGTTTTGCCGGGCGAACGTTTGGAACAGGTATTCGTTACCCGCGCGGCGGGCCGGGTCGCCCGTGCAAGTTTCTTCGTTGCCGAGAATCGCGAAATCAATACCGGCCTTTTGCATAAGCTGCGCCGTGGCTCGTGTCACCTTCTTGGCCCGCTCGTCAAAGGCGGGTGCGCAACCGATCCAGAAAAGCACTTCCGCGTCGGGATGATCGGTGAGCCTCTTGATGTTGAGCCCCTCGGCCCATTTGTCGCGATCCTCGGTCGGGAAGGACCAGGGGTTGCCGCTTGATTCCAGCCCGCGAAATGCCGTTTGCAGCTCCTTGGGAAACTCGCCGCGCTCCTGCACGAGGTAGCGGCGCATGTCCACGATCTTGTCGACGAAGGTGATGAACACCGGGCATTCCTGTTCGCACGCGCGGCAGGTGGTGCAGGCCCAGAGAACCTCGGGGTCGATCACGCCGTCGACCAGGTCTTTGAGGTGTTCGAGCGGGTTGCCGTCGGCGCCGGGCGCTTGCAGCTCGGAAGAGCCGCTTCCTGACGGGCGCGGCTCGGATCCGTTTCCCTTCGCCTTGGATGACACGAGTGCCTCTTCGTGCTTGTAGAGAAAGTCGCGGAGGTCGAGCGTGAAGTGCTTGGGCGAGAGTTTCTTGCCGGTCTTGGTGGCCGGGCAGAAGTCGCTGCATCGACCGCACTCGGTGCAGGTGTAGAAGTCCATGATCGACTTCCAGGAGAACTGGTCGATGCGCTTGATGCCCAGCGTTTCCTCGCGTTCGAGCTTGCCCTCGATATCTTCCAAGTTCGGTAGCATGCCCGGCGGATCAAGCCGCTGAAAGTAGACGTTGGGGATAGCCGTGATGATGTGGAAGTGCTTTGAGTACGGCAGCAGGTTCAGAAAGATCAATACGAGCGCGGAATGCGTCCAGAAGCCCACGTGTTTGAGCAGCGTAAGCGCGCCGTCCGGCAGCCCGTCGATCGTACTGGCTGCGACTGAGCCGGCCGGCTCGCAGACGAGAAACGGTGTGGCCACGGAGGCCTCACGAGCCCTGAGAACAAGCCCCGCCCCATCGTAGACAATGTCCGCCACCATCATCGCCAGAATGATGCCGAGTATGACTAGCCCCTCAGTGCTGAGCGTCATGCGCGTCGGGCGCTTGATAACGCGGTAGTAGACGAAGACCAGCGTACCGAGAATCACCATGACCGCGAAAAAGTCTTTGAAGAACGAATAGGTCTGGCCGAGATAGGTGTCGGTGGAGAAAATCCAGAAGCTAAACGACTCGTCGTAGCCGCGACCCCAGAGGATCAGCGTGCGGAGCAGCAAGACGAGAAAACCGGAAAAGATCAGCATGTGGGCGAACCCGGCCAGCGGGTATCGCCCCATGCGCATCTGGGCCAGGGCGTACTTGACGGTCAATCGAGCCCTCTCGACCGGACGGTCGAAGCGGGGCTCGGCCACTCCGACCAGCATCAGCTTCCACCGCCGCCGTATGGAGTAGAAAAACGCGCCCCATCCGATGGCAAGCAAGACGGTCATTGCGATTGGGTTCATGCTCTTGATATCCGACGGGGAATGGTCCTACGAACGGAGCCTGGCGCTTTCGTGATCTCCGACGCCTCCGACCTAGGCGGCGTAACTGAGAATCTCGACCTCGGCTCCGTTTTGTGCTGCAACCTCGGCCCTTCGTAGCAGCTCTCGCGTAACGGTTTCGCTGACGTAGTATTCGCTACAGTTTTCGCAGATATCGGCGGGGACATCCTTGAAAATCACGGTGCATGCGCCGCGCTGCATCGTCACGCTTGTGTGTCCGGGCTTCGTTTGCCCTTGTTTGCAGATAAGGCAGTTCATGGTTTCCTCTTGGTCCTGTAGCCTTCGCGGGCACTCTCATTATACGCCAAAACCACATGCAAGGGGCGCTTCCCGGCAAACCCCAACAGTAATTCGCTTGGATGAGGTCTGTCATCCGGGTAGGACGCCACCGATTCGCCACGGTCAACCACGGCCTTGATCTCATCGACCGCTATCTCTCGCGCAAACATCTGGCGCAGGGCGTGCCCACTGAAGATCAAAGCCTCGATCTGCCGTTTGGCGCCCAATGAACAATTCTCTCAATCTCTGCTGCACGCCGCCCGAACCGTTATTCCTTCAGCCGCATGAACTCTTCCGTCAACAGCGGCACCAGCTTGAACAGATCGCACACGCAGCCGTAGTTGGCGACCTTGAAGATCGGGGCCTCCTTCTTGGTGTTGACGGCCACGATCACCTTGCTGCCGCGCATGCCGGCCAGGTGCTGGATGGCCCCGTCGATGCCGCAGGCGATGTAGAGTCGCGGCGTCACGACCTTACCGGTCAAGCCCACCTGTCGACTGTGCGGCTGATAGCCTGCGTCGCAGGCCGCCCGCGATGCGCCCACCGCGCCGGCGAGCACCGCCGCGAGTTCGTAAATGATCTTGAAGTTTTCCTCCGACTTCAGCGATCGACCGCCGGATACCACGATGTCGCCCTCGGTGACGTCCTTGATGCCGGAACTCGTGCCGAGGACCTCCTTGACCGTCAGCCGTTTGTCGTCGTCGCTCAGCGGCAGTGGCACCGCGACGACCTCGGCCGACGCCCCGGTGCCTGGTTCGTTCGCGCTGTACACGTTGGAGCGCACGGTCGCGACTTGCAGCCGCGTGCCCGAAAGGCGAAACGTCGCGCTGAGCTTGCCGGCGTACATCGGCTTGTGTACGACAAGGTCATCGCAGTCGAATGAGACCTCGGTGCAGTCGATGGCGAGCGCCGCGCGCTTTCGGGCGGCGACGCGCGACGCCAGGTCTCGACCGAGAAACGTCGTCGGAATCAGCACGGTCTTCGGATCGGCCTGGTCGATGGCCGCACTCAGCGCGGTCGTGTACGCACCCGCGCGATAGTGGGTGAGTTCCGCGTCGTCGACGGCGTACACCTTCTTGGCCCCATGGGCGGCCACCTGATCCGACATCGCGCCGATGTCCTGCCCGGCGATGCACGCCTCGACCTGACCACCGGTCGTCTCGACCAACTTACCGGCCAGGGCGAGCAGTTGATAACAGGCGGGATGAATCTTCCCACCGCGTTGTTCGACAAATACGAGAATGTTCTTGTTCATTCCTTGATGCTCTGTTTGATTGTTACAGAGTCCGCCGCGAGGGGCCGCGAAAATTTTCAAGTGCGCCCGATTGGTAACTGACCACTGCTAACTGATAACTGACAACTCTTGCTAAACGACTTTCGCCTCCTCACGAAGAATTCGAACGAGTTCCTTGGCCATCTCCGCCGGCTCGCCCTCGATGAACTTGCACTCGGGCCGCGGTGGCGGTGGGGCGAGCGACACGAACTTTGTACCCGTCGAAAGCGCCTCGTCGACAGCGAGTTCTGCGGTGGTCAGCACCGTTACCGGTTTCTTCTTCGCCTTCATCAGGTTCGGTAGCGAGGGGTAACGCGGCTCGACGAGCCCTTTTTCGATGGTGAGCAGCGCTGGCAATTCGCACTCGACGACCTCCTCCGCGCCTTCGATTCTCCGGCGTGCCGTAAAGCGCTTGCCGTCTTCAGCAAGCTCGAAGCCCTGAACGGCGCCGACGTGCGGCAGATCGAGAAACTCGGCCAGTGCCGGTCCGACCGCGCCCGCGTCAAGGTCGATGTTGTATTTTCCGCAGAGGATCAGGTCGAAACCGGACTCGTCCTTCTTGACGGCCGCCGCCAGGTACGCGGCGACGTTGAGTTCGTTGCGCGTGTCAAAGTCGTCATCGCTGATGTGGACGCCCGAGTCGGCGCCCATCGCGAGCGCGACGCGCAGTGCCTCGGCCGCCTTGGCCGGCCCGAGTATCATCGCGACGACCTCCGTCACATCGCTTCGCTTCTCACGAAGCTGGAGGGCCAGCTCGACGCCGAACTCGTCAAACGGGTCGATAATGAGTTTGAGCCCACCCGGGTCGATGCCGCTACCGTCGGCCAGCACCTTCACGGATGCATTCGAGTCGGGTACCTGTTTAACTATGGTCAGAATTCTCAAGGTGCGTGTCTCCTATGCGAACCAAAGCGCGTCCGGACTCTTCGTGGCGGCCTCGCATTCTCCAGGCCAAGACCGCGACCCGGTGACCTCCGAAGCTTCGGGCCTGCCCCGATGACTCTGAATCCGGCCGCGCTCCCGCACCGCGACCGCTGAGACGGGGTCGGGCATGATAGCCGATTCCCTTCGCTTCGGGCAGGGGTGCCCGACCCGTGGATCATCCGGTCGGAGGCGCCCTGGGAATCATCGCGGCCGGATCAAAACGCGATGCGGAAGGCCTCGAATTCACCCGTGGCCGGCGCATCGCTCACGACGACCCGTTGGATGTGACCTCGCAACCCGTCTTCGACCGCCTGTTGAAATCGGTCGAGCTCAGATCTTGCGCCCTCGGCGACGGCCTCGACCCGTCCGTCCGGCAGGTTCTTGACGAAACCGGTCACGTCGAATCGTGAGGCGATCGACTCGGTGGTGTAGCGAAACCCGACGCCCTGGACATGTCCAGAGAAGTGGAGGGTGCGGCGAACCGTGCTGGTGGCAGCGTTGTCGGACATGGCGATTCAGGCCCGGCGCTTGACGACACGGACCTCTCGCCCGCCGTCGCGGTAGCTCACCTCGTCCATGTAGGTGCGCATGAGCATGATGCCGCGCCCGCTGGGCAGCGGAATCCGTTCCGGCGCGGTAGGGTCGGGAACCTCTTCGGGGGCAAACCCGTTTCCCTCGTCACGGATGACGATCACGGCCTTCTCTTCGTTGACCGCGTAGCGAACGGTGATCCTCTTGGAAGAATCGCCGGCATTGCCGTGGCGAACCGCATTGGTCAGTGCCTCCTCCAGCGCTAACTTAACGGCAAAGATGTCCTCTGGGCTGAACGCGCAGCTTTCGAGCTCGCTGATGATCACCCGTTTGGGGATTTCGGTTTCAGCCTGTCTGCTGTCGATAACGCAGGTGTGAAACGTCGCTTCGTTGTCGGGATCAGCCTGGGGCATGTCCGCCTATCGTCCAAGAGGTTCGTTCTGACGAACGCCGCGAGCAACGCACTTTCCGCAATGGACCCGGGGTCGCCGCACCTCCCCCTTGCGGGGCGGCTGCTTGGACACATGCGCGTGGCGCGATTCGATCGCCATCTTAGAATCCGACCAGCGCCTTTTCCGTCGTGTCGTGAATATCGAAGAGCTTGGTGAGGCGCGTGATCTTGAAGACCTCGAAGATTTGCGGCGTAATGTCCGAGAGCCTCAACTTCGCCTTTCGTTCCGCGACCTGCTTGTTCAGCGTAATCAACACGCCAAGGGCCGCGCTCGAAAGGTGCTCGACGTTACGGAAGCTCAGCAGGAGCTTCGTCGTCTCCGGCTGGGACGCCAGCTTGGTCAGCTCGTCGCGAATCTCCGAAATCGAGAGTTCGTCGAGAATCTTGCTTGCGACGAATTCCACCACGGTAACGCCGTTGGAGGTGGAGACTTTCAAATGAGACTGTTCATTGGCCATGCGATGAGAACTCCATAGCGGGAACGCTTGAAATCAAACACGCGTGGGGTAGAGTGTATCGGTGCGACGACATGTGTCAACCGGATTCCACGCGGCTCAGCGGGCTCGACCATCGAGACCGGCAGCGTGAAAACCGGCCGAAATAACGCCGCCACGGCTTCGTGCGACGGCTTATGCGCGGAGTTGCAGTTGGCGGCGGCGCGTGTCGATCTTGAAGGTCGAGGGTGACCGCAATGAGAATCACGCGATGGACATTGCTGACGGCGGGGGCGTTGCTGCTTCTCGATGTCGACTCCGTGTTCGCCTGGGGACCGGCCACGCATATCGGGCTCGCATCGTCCATTCTCGATCGGCTCTCCGTTCTTCCGGTTGCCGTGAGTGCCCTGTTGGCGCGGCACGGCGTGTCTTATCTCTACGGCAACATCGCGGCCGACGTCGTGTTCGCGAAGCGCTGGAGCCGCATCAAGCAGTTTTGCCACCACTGGACGACCGGATTCGAGTTGCTCGAAAGCGCCCCCGACGATAAGTCCAAGGCTTTTGCCTACGGCTACCTTTCCCATCTGGCGGCCGACACCGTCGCCCACGGGAAGTTCGTCCCCCGTCAGATTTCCGCGAGTGAGTGTACCGTCAACTTCGGCCACCTGTATTGGGAGTTGCGTGCCGACGGGATCGAAGATGAATCGCGCTGGCGCGTGCTCGAGCAGCTTCTCTGCGCCGGGCACGGTGATCATCACCGCCATCTACAGCGGCACATCACCCAGACGTTTCTGCCGTACGAGTTGAATCGTGCCCTGTTCGCGGGCATAAGCGCCCTGACCGTACGCAAGGGGTTTCGTCGAACCGTACATGCGTGGGGGCGCTATTCCCGTTGGTATCTCTGCCCGAAGCTGATGAACGAATATCGGGCGGAGTCCCTGGATCGTATCTATTCCATCCTCTTCGACGGCACGGGGTCCGCTCTTCTTCGCGAAGACCCCAGCGGAACCTCGGCCCTGATGCACATGCGCGTCAGGCGCCGCGAGCTGCGCCGACTCCGGCGGCGCGGGATGCCGGTCGGCCACCGCCTGCTCGAAACCTCGCGCGGGCTTGCGCCGCGTTTGTCGCCCATCAGCTCGCTGCGAAGCGCCAACTACGCCACGCTGTGACTTTTGTTCAAACAGAATCTCGATCGGTTCGGCGCGCCTGATTCCCTTTGCTTTCCGCGATGTCCGGTGCCGGCCTGGAAAGATTATTGGCTGCAATGTCCGCGTTTCGTTTGAACATGTCCGGTTTCGCGCGTTGCATGGCACTGCCGCGCAGTTTACGGCGATAGTCGTCCGGCGACCAACTGCGAATGTCATCCAGCGCGATCGTCGGGGCGACCGGCCGGATGGCGAACCGAGGTTCGTCAGTGAGTGGCGCGTCTCGATTGTACGGGCACACCTCCTGGCAGACGTCGCATCCGAAAATCCAGTCGCCCATCATGTCCTGAAACCCCTTGGAGATGTCGCCGCGATGTTCGATGGTCAGATAGCTGATGCAGCGCGAGGCATCCATCTGATACGGGGCGGTAAAGGCTTCGGTGGGACACGCGTCGAGACAGGCCGTGCAGGTTCCGCAGTGATCGATCGCCGGTTCGTCCGGCTCGAGATCGAGCGTGGTTACGACGGCGCCGAGAAAGAAGTAGCTGCCCAACCGCTCGTTGAGCACCAGGGTGTTCTTGCCGATCCAGCCGATCCCGGCGATCGCCGCCAACTCACGCTCCAACAGGGGGACCGTGTCGACGCAGACCTTGGCCTCGAACGGTTCGGCGATTGATTCGTGCAGCCGATCGACCAGCTCGCGAAGCCTCGCCCGGATCACGTCGTGGTAGTCATCGCCCCAGGCATACATGGCCACGCGACCGTGCGGGCCATCGGATGGAGCCGGTCGCGATTCGGGGCGTTGATGATAGAGGCGGGCCACGACGATTACGCTTCGCGCCCCATCTAGCAGCCGTCGCGGATCGGTTCGCTCCTCGAAATATCGGTGCAGGTACGCCATGGAGCCGGCCCGGCCGGCGTCGAGCCAGGCGCGCAGGTACTGGGACCGTCCTATAGGTTCGGCCCGAGCGATGCCGCACCGATCAAAGCCCAGATCTCGGGCCTGGCGGTGTACCAATCGACTTGAATGAGCACCGGTCACGCACGCATGGTACTCCCGCGGTCGGTCGATACCAATGAGACGGGGTAGGTTTGACGTTGGCCGGGGCAGCGGCTAGGTTTCCACCCCCGGCCTGCGCGATCGGCCGCAGGGTAGCGGTGTGTCCGAGCAGAACGATCCCTCTCTTTGGCGGCGAGGCAATTGATGTTCGACTACGACTGGTTCCACGGTCCCGCGTTCCAGCAGCAGAGATCCGAGGCCAAGCGGCGATGCACCCTGAAGCGTTTTCCGGACGCGGACCCGGAGAAGCTTGAAGCGAGCGAGGAGCTCAAGGAGTTCCACTCCAAGCTCGAGGATCGCACGTTGATCTATCTCCGTGACGGATTCAGCTACGAGGTCAAGGGCATCGCCGATGTCGATACCAAGGCGCACCTCGTGTTCGAGTGCGAGCCCGTGGACGATCAGTACAAGGTGGGCGCGTTCATTGTCACCGTTCCGTTCGATGAGATCGTGCGGGTCGAGGTGTTTGCGGTTCACCCGACCGAGAAGCCCGAGGACATGCCGCAGATCACCGGGTTCCGGGCGCCGGCTGAACCACATGAGTTCAGGCATAAGGATGTCCAACCGCCCAAGAAGCCCAAACCAGGCCGCTGAGGGCGGAACGCATTTGTCAGCTCCGTTCTGCTCCGCCCATCATGGCAAACCCCTGGCCGAACGGACATAATCCCTTTGCCGTCTGAAAGATTTCTCACTCGGTTCCGAGCGGGAAGCTCGCCCGGGTCTTAGCACGCGGGCGCCGGTAACGGGTGCTGTATGGGACGATCGCGAACTTCCGACATTTCTGGTCACCTTTGGATTGAACAGGGCGAGCCGCAGGAGGGAACAATCGCCGAAGTTGCACCGCTGATCCCCACCAACCGGACATACTCGTTCGCGGTCCCGGAGGTGATGGAGGGTTCGCTGGGCGTCGGGCAACGGGTGATGGTCCCGCTCGGGCGGCGCGCCCGCCTGGTCGAGGGTTTTGTGGTTGGGCTGGATCGTCGGGCGTGGGACAGCACGCTCCAGCCGATCCGCAGCCTTGCTGATCCTTACAGTTGCTTGACGCCTGAGCTTATCGAGCTTGGCCGCCAAATCGCCGCACACTACGCCTGCCCGCTCGGCCGGACGCTGAAAGCGATAACCCCGGAAGCAGTGCGCCGGCAACGGGGCCTTACAACGGTCCGCTATGCCCGGTTGAAACGCTCGCCCGACGAGATTCGCGAAAGCGGCGTTCGTCTGAGCAGACAGAGACAGGCTTTGATCGACGTGCTCGCGGTGTCACGCGACCTGGTTCCGGTCAAACGTTTGCTTGCGGCAAGCGGCGCGTCACAGGCGACGTTGCGCGCATTGG
>JADFRH010000205.1 GCA_022561415.1 Planctomycetota bacterium | reverse complement strand
GGCTTGATGTGACCAGCGGCGTTCCGGGCGCGTTCACGCCGTGGTTGAACGCGCCGTTCCCGGCGTGCGAGCCCTGCTGCCCGAATTAGCACGGGGCCGCAAGGACACGCGTCCGACGCGACATTCTTCGGGTTTGATCGCCCCGGCAACGCCTCCCACGAGGCCTTGCCGGGGCTTTTTTGCGCGCGTCCTTCGCTAAGGAGAGACACGCCGCTGGTGCGATCCCGGCGCGCCGGGATTCTCGCACCCACATTGAGGACAGGCGTACAAGGTCTTTCGATTGCCGGAATCACCGCGACGCGATAGCATCGCGCCTGCCGGGCGTTGAAACCGTAGCCGCTGCCTCGGCCCTGGGACAGTTAATCGAGCAACCATGAGCGACCGAGCCGACCAGCGACAGCAACGCATCAAGAAGCGCGACGCCCTGATCGAGATGGGCGTCAATCCCTACGGCGGGCGATTCGCAGATGTGGCGTCGGCCTCCAGCGTGCGCGAAGCGACCGAGCCTCTGAACATCGATCCGGGGGAGCGAAGCGACATGCGCTCCCGCATCGCCGGTCGAATCGCCCTGCTTCGCGTCATGGGCAAGCTCGCCTTTGTGACGATCCGAGATGCGTCCGGCACGCTGCAGCTCGCCCTAAGCAAGGCCGACCTGGGAGATCAGTGGCCGATCGTCAAGCAACTCGATCTGGGCGATCTGGTCGGGGCCGACGGCGTGGTCGGACGAACCAAGACCGGCGAGCTGACGCTCTGGGTCGATCGGTTCACGTTTCTGGCCAAGGCGCTTCGCCCGCCGCCGGAGAAGTGGCACGGGCTGACCGACGTGGACCTGCGCTATCGCCACCGCGAGGTCGATCTGTTCACCAATCCGGACGTGCGCGAGGTCTTCCGCCGGCGAGCGGGCATCATCGAGGCCATGCGTACCACGCTGCTTGCCTTGGGATATTGTGAGGTCGAAACGCCGGTGCTCCAGCGCATCTACGGCGGGGCGGCCGCCAAGCCGTTTCTCACCCATCACAACACGCTCGACATGAAGCTCTACCTGCGTATCAGCCCGGAGCTCTATCTCAAGCGACTGCTCGTCGGCGGCATGGAGCGTGTGTTTGAGATATCGCGGAACTTCCGCAACGAGGGCATCAGCACGAAACACAATCCCGAGTTCACGATGATCGAGCTCTACGAGGCCTACGCCGACTACGAGGTGATGATGGAGCGTGTCGAGCAGATGGTTTCGGCCGCCTTTAACGCGGCCACGCGCGATGCCGTGGGGCAGCGCGTAGCCGCTATTGAGCGGCAGATGGAAAGGCTCGGCCGCGACGACAAGGAAGCCGAGGCGAGCGCCTATGCCCGGGAGCATCACCTTGATGCCTACCAAGAAGCGAGTACGGGTGTCGCAGAGGGTCGGCAGGTCGGCGTGTTCCGGGGCCAAGTGCTTGATTTCACGCCGCCGTGGACGCGCAAGAAATACTCCGACCTGCTGCGAGAATATGCCGGCGTGGCCATGGCCGACGACCAGGCGGTCGCGGGCAAAGCACGTGAGCTGGGCATCGATACCCAGGGCAAGGATCACGCCGTCATCGTCAACGATGTCTTCGAAACCACGGTGGAACCTAATCTGATTCAACCGATCTTCGTCTACGATTACCCGGCCGCCATTTGCCCGCTGACGCGCGTTCATCCCGACGATCCGTCGTTGGCGCTGCGGTTTGAGGCGTTCGTCGCCGGGATGGAGCTGGGCAACGCTTACACCGAGTTGAACGACCCCACTGTGCAGGAAGCGAACTTCAAGCGGCAGGTCGCCGGCGAGGGTGAGGAGACGATGGCCGTGATGGATGAGGACTTCGTGACCGCCCTTGAATACGGGATGCCACCGGCCGGTGGGCTCGGCGTCGGCATCGACCGCCTCGTGATGCTGCTGACCGACAGCCCCAGCATTCGCGATGTCATTCTGTTTCCGCTGCAACGCCCCCGCGCGGGAGGCGCATCGTGACGCATGTATAAATGGTTCCTTGCATTTCGGTACATGCGTACGAAGCTGATCGCGATGTTCGGCGTCGCGAGCGTCATGTTCTGCGTGGCGATGGTGCTGGTCGTGCTCAGCGTCATGGGCGGCTTTCTCGACACCGTCCGCGAGCGGGCCAAGGGGTTGCACAGCGAGATCGTACTTGATGGCGGTACGCTGCAGGGCTTTCCTTACTACGAAGAGTTCGGGCAGTTCGTCGCGAACGAGCTTCCCGGCGTCATCGATATCACCACTCCGGTAATCTACACCTACGGCGTTTTCCGCGTACCGGCCACCACCTGGACCAAGCCGACGAGGATTCTCGGTGTTCGCCTCGACGACTACGTGAGAGTCAACGACTTCAAGGGCGGTTTGCACTATGAACGCTACTACCCCGGCACGACACACCTGGGCCTGCAGTCCATGCCAGTGGCCGGTGTGAACGACGCCGGCGATGTTGTGCTTCCCCCGGACCAGGTCAAGGCCAACGCGGCCTGGCGGGCGGCGACCACGGATCCCGGGGAGGTTTCCGATTTCGACGCCGCTCCGTTCGTGCAGACACCCTTTCCCTACGTGACCCCTGCGGTCGTGGGAGAGCGCGTGATCGCGACCGACGACTACGGCCCGCCGCGCTACGAGGGGCCTCCGCGCCCCGGGATCATCGTCGGCTGCGATCTGCTCAACGAGCGCAATAGGGAAGGCAATTTCGATCGCCACCTCGCCCGTGGTGCCGACATATCCTTGACGCTCGTTCCCATCAGCCCGACGGGCAATCCGCTCGGCGAGCCGCCGGTCAAGATGCTGTTGCGCTACGCGGACGATTCGCACACCGGTATCTTCGAGATTGACAGCCTGTGTACCTATGTCGACTTCGACATGATCCAGAACAAGCTGGCGATGACGCCGATCGAGCGGGTGGACGGCAGCTTCACCAAGGCGCGGACGAATCAACTTCTGATCGGACTGAAAGACGGCGTGGATATCAACGTGGCCCGCGATCGAATTAGCGAAGCGTGGCGGGCGTTCGGCGCGATCCATGCCGCGGACCTGTCGCCGGGCGAGGCCCAGGCGATGGGGCTGGCGGAGGTTTATACCTGGGAGGATCTCCAGCGCGCATTTATCTCGGCCGTGGAGAAGGAAAAAGTGCTCGTCACGTTCTTGTTCGGCCTGATCAGTATGGTGGCGATGGTGTTGGTCGGCTGCATCTTCTACATGATCGTCGAGAAGAAGACCAAGGATATCGGGATCCTCAAGTCGATCGGCGCTTCGGGCCACGGCGTCGGCGGATTGTTCATTATTTACGCCACAACGGTCGGCGTGAGCGGGGCGGTCTTGGGCATAACTCTCGGGACTGCCGTCGTTTGGTACATCAATGACATTCAGGATTTCCTCGCCATGCTGCATCCGCAGCTGCGCGTCTGGAGCCCGGATGTCTACTCGTTTGACAAGATTCCCAACGTCGTCAAGACAGTCGATGCGGTCTGGGTGGGAAGCCTGGCCGTGCTTGCTTCGGTGGTTGGCGCGGCGATCCCCGCTCGAATCGCGAGTCGCGTCTGGCCGGTCGTCGCCCTTCGTTACGAGTAAACCCAATGCTGCGCGCTGAGAACATTCACAAGACATTCGTGATGGGTCGCTCCGAGCTGCACGTGCTGCGTGGCGTTACCCTGTCCGCCCAGCGGGGGGAGTTTCTCGTGGTGATGGGCGCCAGTGGCTCGGGCAAGAGCACGCTCCTGCACATTCTCGGGGGGCTGGACGAGCCGGACCGCGGCACCGTGACGTTTGCCCGGCAGGAGATTTTTACGTCCGGCGACCGTCGGCGTAGGGTGTATCGGAACCGCGACGTCGGGTTCATTTTTCAGTTCTATCACCTGCTGCCGGAATGCAACGTGCTGGAGAATGTCTTGATGCCGAAAATGGTCGCATCCTCGTGGCTGGGGTGGCCGGCGGCGCGCCGAAAAGCCGTGCGTGACGCCGAGGAAATCCTCGAGCGGGTGGGGCTTGCGGACCGTATCCGGCATCGCCCCGGCGAGCTTTCCGGCGGCGAACGGCAACGAGTGGCCATCGCCCGCGCCTTGGTGAATCGACCGGCGCTCTTGCTTGCGGATGAGCCCACAGGTAACCTGGATGCCGAAAATGGAGGGGAATTCCTGGCGCTGTTGACCGAGCTCAACGACGCCGGA
>JADFRH010000204.1 GCA_022561415.1 Planctomycetota bacterium | reverse complement strand
CTCGCGCAGCCCGAGCGCCTCCAGAATCGCCTTGCCCGCCTGTCGAATGTCGGCCTGCGAGTCGGAATGAATCTCGAGCATGCCGTAGAGCCGCTCGACGATCTGCATGCCGGGCGTCACGTTCGTGCTCTTGAGGGCGATGTCGGTGACGCGATTGATTTCGATGCCGGGAGAAATCTCGACGAACAACGACGCCATGCCCTCGATCGGCAGGAACCCCTGGGCCACGGTCGCGATGAAGGCGGTGAACTGCGGCTGAAGTTGGTCGAGATAGACGTATGATCTCAGGTCTACCATGTTGGCGTTTCCTGCGACGGGGCAACTGCGAACAACCCGTGCGGCCTACCGGCTACCGGGCGCCGCGGTCACGCTTGCGCGACCGTGCGAGCCCGTAACATCCCATTCGGCGCCAGACGGTACGTCGCGGTCCAGGCGATCGTCCGCGGTCGGCACGGCCACGACGAGCGTGGCCGTGGCACCCGCGTGGAAGCGGCCGCTGCTTCCGTTTCCCTCGTGGTCCGGCCGCGTCAATTCACCGCGGCGAACTCTTCGAACCGCAGGAGGTCCTTCTTCCGGACCGACGGCGGGAAATCGTCGATCACCGCCAGGAGGTCGGCCATCGTCACCGGCCGCGGCTCGGACCCGCCGATGGCCTCCATGAACGGCACGGCGGCCGCCTTCTGGGCGATGGCCCGGATGTCGGCCCCGCTGTAGGCGACCAGCCGCTTGACGAGGACGCCGAAGTCCACGTCGTCGGCCAACGGCCGCTTGCCGCAGTATATCTCCAACAGTCGAAATCGAGCCGGCTCGTCCGGCAGCGGGACGTGTACCTTGGAGTCGAACCGTCCCGGCCGCATCACCGCGCTGTCGAGGGCCCACGGCTCGTTGGTGGCCCCGACGAACAGCAGGGGCTTGCTCGACGAACTGCGATCGAACCCCTCCAGCTCCTGGAGAATCTGGGGCACCACGCGGTTCATCACGCTGCTCTGCGAGCTGCGGCGGCTCGGCACCAGGGCCTCGATCTCGTCTATGAAGATGATAGCACTGTCCTCCTCCTTGGCGGCGGAAAACAGCTTGCGGATATTCTGTTCGGCCTCGCCGACCCACTTGCTGAGCACCTGGGCCGGAGAGATCACGAACATCGTCGCGTCGATCTCGTGGGCGATGGCCTTGGCGATCATGGTCTTGCCGGTTCCGGGCGGTCCGTAGAGCAGAAGGCCGCCGCCGGTGCTGATGCCGTATTGCTTGGCGAGTTCGCGGTGCGAGAAGGGGTAGATCATCTTGAGGCGAATCTCGGCCTTGACGTCCTCGAGCCCGGCGATGTCGTCAAAGCCGATGGTGGGCTTGTCCCGAACGATCCAGTCGGAAGCGTCGGCGCCGGAGTCGTCGTCCTGTTCGCGCCGGCGTTGTGCGCCGCCCTTTCCTCCGCGTTCGACCGGCTTGGCCCGCCGACCGCCTGAATGCAGCCGATCGCAATCCTTGGCGAGATCGATCAGCTCGGCCGCGATTTCCTCGTGCTGGCGCTTCGCCTCGGTCGACTTGGTTGTTTCGGCCATCTCGAGCAAACACTCGGCCGCATCGACCAAATAGGTCTTGGCGGCCAGGTAGTCACCGCTCTTGTACGCGGCAACGCCCTTGCCCTTGAGTCGATCAAATGTCGAGAATGAAACCGCCATATTCATAAAGTGCGCCGAGTCCACCGATCGTGGTTTGCCGCTGCTTTACCGATCGTCTTATCCGCCGCGCAACCCCATCCATACTGCCTGCTGCGATTTCGTGGGGTTGGCTACGCGGGTCAATGTGATTCGCTTGCCCACTTCCTTTGCTTCCAGACCGGCGAGCGCTGCGACGCGTGGAAACGGAATCAGCTCCGGACTCTGGACGTACGTCTTGAGCGTTTGCATGACTGATTCGCCGAAGAGCGTGCGCACCTCATCAAGCAAAATCTTCATCGTAAGCGCGGCTGATTTGGATTTGCCGCCTTCCGCCGCTTGGCGGGGATAGCGCTTGATGAGCAGGGGGATCAGGTCGTCGAGCTTCTTCGCGTTTGAGGTCGCGCTGCGGATTTCGAAATCGAGCGCGGCGGCAGCGACGAATCCGCCGCTGTACACTAGATCGTAGTTGTCGTCTTTTTCTTTACCGGCGGCCATGAGATTCAGCTTGCCGTTGTGCTTGGCAGCATACAGATTCCAATGTTCGGCCATGTGCGACAGAAACGCATTTTCATCCAAGTCTCCGAGGCGAAGCCCCGCAACGTAGGAGAAATACTCGGCTGTGAAGCCTTCGCCCAACCACTCCGCCCATCCGGATTCGATATCGTCGACCTCGATGCCGCTGTTCCACAGATGAAATATTTCGTGGGAGATAACATGTGCGAGTGCATCCAGCGGATTGAACCCCGCCACCGGGCCCTCGGCCACCGAAAGCGAAATCACCCGTCCCATGACCTCGCCGCCCCAGTAACTGCTGTCGGCCGCGATAAAGAGCATTTCCGCTGCGGGCGGCGGACCGAACATGGATTCATAGTAGCGCATGCTCTTGTCGACCTGATCAGAAAACATCTGACGCATGGCGCGGACATTTTCGCCGGCCAACGCAAAACGAATCGTGGCCGAACCCGTGGGCAGGTCAAAGGACATATGCGTACCGGCGAAGAATGCCGAATTAAGCAGGTCATCGGTCCCACGAGGTACAAACGCGTTGGGCTGATTCTTCTTGACCGCCCACGGTGTCGTGACGTGCCACGCTTTGGGCAAGTCGAATCGAACCTGAACGTCCCGTGCCGGCCTCCCCGCAATGAACAACGCGCGACCGGCCCACATCACGCCGAAATCATTGGCGTAGGCCGCACCGTTGTCGCCGAAGCGGATGTTCACGCTATCGTGTCCGAGACGAACGTCGTAGGTGAGCGTAATGGGTCCGCCGACCGCGCCGGCGATGCGCCACCGGCTCGTCGGTTCATAGGTCAGCTCGAGTTGCCGGCCGTCCTTGTCGTTAGCGCGAATGTTCTCGACGAACGTGGACCAACCACGTTTGAGTCCGTGGACGTTTTCATCGTTCATGCTGATCAGCCCGTCGTCCGCCTCGATCTCCGCCCGAACATGGGCGATACGCACGTTTTTTTCCGAAATGCTGACCGCGTACTGATCCGCAAAGACACCCGTGATGGATGTCAAGACGACACAAACCAACAGTCCGAAGTTTCTATTATTCATTTTCAATATCCCAGCCCCCGTTTACCTTCGCCCAAACATTTCTGCGCCCGCCCCCTACAGACCATCATCCGACGCTAGGTCTCCACGAACTTGTCCAATAGATCTCGTAGACGAATACAAGCATCGAGGGCTTGTGAAGCATGGTCATGTGTGGCACTCTCGCCCGGGTATCGAAACGCGATTCCACCATGAGTGAGAAGCCGAAGGTCTTCCACGTCACACGTCCAGGATGGACAGGTTTCGCGCAGTAGCTCGTCGAGGCACAAGAGATCGTGAACGTACGGCGGCGCGACGGCGTTGTGAATCAACACCGCTTTCATCGCCTTCTCCACGGATTGTTGACAGTGATAACAAACGGCGTCGTAAGTCGGCGCCTCTTTGGTATCGAATTCCCGACGGGCCGTCCGAAGATCGCCGTTCGCCTTGTCGAGCCACTCTCTAACCGTCTCGTTCATAAAGCACCTTTCCGCTATCCAGCGCATCACGAATGAGCGGATCGTATTCGTCGTACCGGCGCTTTGTGTCGTCCGGACGACGCACGAGGAGGTCCACGGAGAAAGACGGATTGATCCGGTTGAGAACTTCGAGCGACTTGTCGAAAGGATGGCCCTCGAACGGCATGATGACCAGGATGTCCACATCGGAGAACTCCGCAGGCGAGCCATAAGCGTGCGATCCGAACAGGATGACCCGTTCCGGATGGAACTCCCGAACGATCTGCCGGCTCACCTCCTCGATCTGGTTCATAGCAACCATGTCTTGATCCGTCCCTGTCTGAGCCAATCGGTGGGCGCATGCAGAACATCCCGATCGTCGAGTCGATGCCCCGACTTACATCTTTCGCTTTCGAGCAGGTTTCGCCTTGCCGTTTCCTACTTCGATGCCGGTGATCAGCAATATGTCTATGATTTCAAACCCTCCGCCCTTGCCATAAACAACCGCGCTACGTCCGGTCGGTGAAAGGGCCATGAATTCCGGGTGATCCAC
>JADFRH010000009.1 GCA_022561415.1 Planctomycetota bacterium | reverse complement strand
AAAAGGCTGGAAGTCGGCGCCCGACCCATCCGACGTGGCGGCCGCAGTCGAGCTGTTGGGAAAAGCGAAGAGCCCGCTGGTCTATGTGGGCGAGGGTGTTATCTATTCGGATGCCGCGGAGGAGCTAAAGACGTTCGTCGAGCTCGCGAACACTCCCGTTATCACCACCCTGAAGGCCAAAGGGGCGTTTCCGGAAGATCACCCCTTGTTTGTGGGCATTCGAGGCGATCACGTGGTCGACTACCTGACGAAATGCGACCTGATTCTGGCGGTCGGGTCCAGCCTGTCACCCGGCCGATTCAGTCACGCTATACCTGGGGCCGCCGCCAAGACGATCATCCACGTCAACATCAGCGAACTGGACGTAAACAAAATTTATCCGACAACGCTCGCCCTGATCGGAGACGCAAAGTTTTCGCTTCAGGCACTCACCGACGAACTGTCGACTCGGACCGATCGCGTCGGACTTGGCTTTTGTAATCAGGGTGTGTTCGGCGATGTCGGCCGTTACGAGTGCTTCGCGCTTGCTGATGCCCCAGCAGAACAGACCGGCACCGGGAAGAACCACCACACGCGGCGATGGGTCCAAACCCGTCGCACATCCGCCGTGGGCCTCGACGTACGCGGTGTATTCTTTGCGATACTCATCGATGTGCGTTCGAAGCTGTTCGCGCAGCTTGTCGCCGTCGGACCAGTTCGGGTCCGCAACATACAGCGGTTTGGCCTTGGTTCGGATGATGTGATCACCGGTCAACGCACCGGCCGCCGCAAGCCGCGGCGCGTCTTGCGTGCTGATCAGTGCCAACAACTCTTCGCTGGTCCGCCACTCCATGATCGACCGGCGATACGGATGGTCTTCGTCACCGGTGGGCATGGCGAGCAGGCCGCGCAACAGGGGGGCGACCTGTTCCGCGCGCTTGTCGACCTCGCCCTCGCGCCTGACGCCGCGTGGGACGGTGCTCTGGCGCGAGGCCGTGAAGTGCTTGGCGATGAGCCGCTCGCAAGCGTCAACGAGTTCAATATGGCGTTCATAGGCGGTCTCGGCGTCCTGGCCGAAGGTGATCAGTCCATGGTGAAGCAGTACGATGCCGTCGATCTCTGAATTCGTTTTGACACAATCGGCGACGGCCTTGGCAAGCTCGAAACCGGGCCGAACGTAGGGCAGCACGGCGACGCGATCGCCCATCGCTTCTCGCGCGAGTTCGTCGCCGCCCACGTGATTGGTCACGGCCAATACCGCGTCCGCATGGGAATGATCGACGTAGGCGTGTGGAATGATGGCGTGGACCAGGGCCTCGATCGACGGCGTCGGCGCCGAAGCATCAAACAGGTGGGTCCGTAACTCATTGACCATATCGTCGTCGCCAAGCGCATCGAGGTTGCAGAGCCGTTGTAGGCAGGCGAGATCCAGGGCCGGCAGATCGCGCGGATCGAGTGTGGCCAAATCACGCCCGCTCGCCTTGACGAACAACGCATCGACTTCGTCGCCGAACACGGTGCGATGCGTACCCTTGAGCGACACGTTGCCGCCCCCGTGAAGGACCAGGTCTGGGTCTTCGCCGAGGAGACGAGCGGAGTAGAGCCGAAGGGCGAACGCTTCGCCATGGGCGTTGCCCCAGCGATCAACCGCGTCCCGTGCGTCTTGCTGAGTCCAACGGTTCTTCATTCGCGGCTACCCGATCGCGCTCTGCAACTGGTCCCACGCCTCGTCCGCGGACTTGCCGCCATGTACGATGCTTCGTACGGCCTGAATCATGGGCACGGGCCACTTGGATTGGAAAATGTTGCGACCCATGTCGACTCCGATGGCACCGGCCGAGATCGCGTTGTGTGCGAGACGCAGGGCGTCGCGCTCCTCGATCTTCTTACCGCCGGCGATGACGATCGGAACCGGGCAGCCGGCCACGATCTTCTCGAAGCCGTCGCAATAGTAGGTCTTGACGATCTGAGCGCCCAGTTCGGCCGCGATCCGGCAAGCGAGGCCTAGATACCGTGCGTCGCGGGTCATCTCCTTACCGACGGCCGTCACCGCCAGAACGGGAATCCCGTACCGTTGACCTCGGTCGCACAGCTTGGCGAGGTTCGTCAGCGATAACTTTTCGTTTTCGCTGCCCACGAAAATCGAGATCGCCATGGCCGACACGTTTAGGCGAATGGCGTCTTCGATCGAAACGGTGAGATCTTCGTTCGAGAGGTCGTCTTTGAGAATACTCGTCCCGCCCGAGACGCGAAGAACGATCGGTATGCGATGGGCTGCATCCACACAGGCCCGCAGGACGCCGCGTGTGAGCATCAGCGCGTCGGCGTGATCGAGCAGTGGCGCGACGGTCTCGCCTGGTTTTTCCAGCCCGGAGGTCGGACCCTGAAAATAACCGTGGTCGATCGCCAACATGACACAACGCCCCGTGCTCGGATTGATAATGCCGGCCAGTCGGTTTTGCATTCCCCAGTCCATCGATGTTCTTCTCCGTTACAGAGGGACCAGTAGAACCCGCAAAACCGGCTTGCCGGGCGGCTTGCCGGTGCGTCTACTTTGATCTTCAGAATAGGCCACGCGGGATTCTGCGGGCTCTTCACGGAGGCACGTTACCACAGCGGATGGTCCGCCACCAGCGAGGCGCTGCCGGACGCAGAGTGCGGGTTACCGTCCCGTCGGCTGGGCTCCCAAGGCTGAGTTGGTGGAGTTCCCCGCGTTTGACCGGACCGATTCAAGCCACGAACATGCGGAGCAGGGAGGGCCGCGCCAGGTCGTGTGGCCGTGGAGACGCACGACACCGCGGGCGAGTGGCGGAATGGCAGACGCTGAGGACTTAAAATCCTCTGGGGTAAGACCCATGCGGGTTCGACTCCCGCCTCGCCCAGTCAAAAACGGCGGTTCTTATCGCCGTGCGTTGTGGAAAACTGAAAGCGCGTCGTAAAGCGCGTCGTAAACCGAATCAGCCGATGCGTTTCGGGAATCGCTAGCCCGATTTCAACTTGTACTGGCTCTCTGCGCGGTTGGAAACAATCAGTTCGATGAAGAGCTTCACGTAGGAGTCGAGCCATACAATCGCTTCGTCTACGGGTGGCGACGCAGCGAATTTTTCCGAGCCATCTGGGTACAAGAATCCCGCTACGATTTGTGTCTTGCCATCAGCGTTCGTGCCTGCGCCGTGCAAAGTGCGTAGATTCCGATTGTGCGTGATGTGTTCGTGTCGGTACTGGAGCAATCGATTCTGCAGGTTCTTCTTAGCGCGTTTCATGTCGGCGGGAATATCGATTCCCTTTTCCCGCGCAACGCGGTGCCATTCGTCGTCTGATAGGCTCTTGTCTTGGCCAAAATAGTCTCGGATGGCGAACTCGATCTTCTCTAGAGCAATCGCACCGAAGAGAACAATGCTCTCGATTTTCAACTGCAACGGGCCTGCTATCTCCCACATTCTACTCAATCGGTCGCGAAAACCCTCCGGCACCTTGCCGGATGCCGCCGTCTCGGAATCGTCAACCTGGCTCATCACCACCGCGACATATGCGTCGTTGAGTTCTGCGTACTCGTTGTAAAGTATGTCGAGAAAACGCAAGTAACGGGAGATGTTCGAGATTGAGGCGGTTAGCGTGTTATCGCCCTTGACGTCGTAAAGGACACGCTCGGTCGTGATGAATTCGCTGAGTCTCTTGTTTAGCTCGGACTGCATGGTGGCTCCTGTTCTACAGTCCGCGTAGGATACCGCCCGATGCCGCGATCCGCCATTCGAGCGTGGCACCTACCCGATCCGCTTTGCCAGCTTCGCCACGGCGTCGCGCCGCATATCGTCGTTGATGTTCTGGTAGTACGTTGCCGTCGTCGCCGCGCTGGCGTGACCGGCAAGACCCTGCACGATCGCCTGATTGACGCCCAGCCGCGCAAGGTCCGTGCAGAACGTCCGTCGAAGATCATGGATCGTACACGGTGCGATCCCGGCATCGCCGGCCGGCTTCGTAGGCCCGGATTATCCGTTCACACCGGCGGGGGCCGACCGCTGCGATTCGACATGTCGGAATCCGCGGCCGTAGATATGCGGGTGTGGCGTAACACCTCCAAGAATTTGCGAGCGGCACGGCAGAGGCCTTTCTACGGCATGGCCTCAAAGGATCGACGCCACAGACGAATCGAGCTTGCTCTGGTAAGGATACACTGATGGGCACCTTCACCTAATGGGCCGGTATCGACCAATCCAACTTGACCATGACACCTCAGTCCGCGGTCTCACTCGTAAGGCCAATCGGAAAGCCAATACCAAATTCGAGTTCGCCCTTGTCGCCAAGGCTAGAGCAAAGTCTGTTTTTGTGTAGCGGTTTGTTTTTGCGCTGATCCGGTGGTGCCAGGCTCCGATCGGTTGGTACCGAACCCCGATCGCCGCGCTCCCCGACCGCCGAGTACTTTATCTTGCCGTCGCGTAGACGGCTTTTTGAGGGACGACAACGTACGTTCGGCGTGAATCGAGTCGAAGCGCAGCCTCTTGGATGGAGGCACCCTCACTGTAGAAAAGCAGAACTCGTCTAGAGTGGGCGAAGGATCGCACGGACCGGGCTGGCATCGAAGCCGACGAGCTTGAGGGGGAGCGCGACTAGCTCGTAGATGCCGTCAGGCACCTCGGTAAGCACGAGGCCTTCAAGGATGGCCATGCCGTGTTCGAGGCATGCCTTGTGCGTGGGTAGCTCCTTGGACGTAAACAGGTCCACGCTTGGTGCGTCGACGCCGACCAACTCAACGTCGAGCGAGGCCAGTTCACTGATCAGTTCGGGCGAAAGCGCCGCGAAGTCTTCGTTGAACTGGTTCGGATCGGGAAAAGATCCGGTGTGAAAGAGCACGCGCTGGGCCTCGATAGCCTCTTCGATTGCGTCGGGGCCGATTCGCGTGAGTGGTTCGGTGGTCACGGTCATCACCTGGCACCGGCCGATGTAGATTTCCAGCGGCTGCTCATCGATCGTCGGTGCGTTAATCCCATAGTGACTGGGGGCGTCAGCATGAGCACCGAGATGGACCGTGCTGCGTAGGGTCGAAAGCGTCAGGTTGTCGCCCCGCTTCATGTCGAGTTGCATTTCGCGCGTCGGTGGTGTGTCACCAGGCCAGACTTTCAGGTTCTCGCTAATCGGCGGTGAGATATCGTAGATCATTCGTGGTGCTCTCTTGTATTATGCTCTGCCTGGAAACTGTTCCGTCCGCCGGCGTTTCCGCCACTCAACGGCCGGTGCGGGGCCCGGCCGCTACAATGATGCGGATGTCGACAACGACCGCTACAGCTTGTGCCTGATCTCCCAGAGATCGGGAAAAATAGGGTTGAACAGCGATTTCCTCAGAAACTCGACGCCGGGCGAGCCGCCGGTGCCGCGCTTCTTGCCGATCGTGCGTTCGACCATCTTGACGTGACGGTAGCGCCATTCCTGGAAGCCTTCGTCGAAGTCCGTCATCATCTCGAGAAGGATGCTCACCTCCGGATTACTTCGATATAGTCCCACCAAACCGCTCTGAATCTCGTCGTTGGCGACCGTCCCGGCCGATGCCGGCCTGCAATCGGGCTTTGCCTGTCGGCTGCGCAGCTCGGAAGGAATCGTAACGCCCCGGTGCTCGAGGAAATCGTACCAATGATCGACGACGCTGCGCTGCTCGAGTCGATCGCGCAGGCGCTGCAGCCCCGCCGCATCGCCCTCGTAATACGCCAGCATCTCGGGTCGTTTGAAACCGAGAACGAATTCGAGCTCCCGGAACTGCACCGATTGGAACCCCGAGGCCGTTTCGAGCCGGTCGCGAAAACTCGTAAATGACATCGGCGTCATGGTCTCGAGGATGTCGAGCTGCCCGACCATCGTCTTCATCACCATGCGGACGCGCTTGAAGGTCGCGATCGCGCCGAAGAGGTCGTTGTCCGATAGATTTCGCTTGATCTTCTCGAACTCGTGGAGCAGCAGCTTGAACCAGAGCTCGTAGACCTGGTGGATGAGAATAAAGAGCGTCTCGTCGTGCTCGGGCGGGTCGGACTTGACCTTCTGCAGGTCGAGCAGCTCGGTGAGCCTTAGATAATCCCGGTACGTTACCGTCATGTTCGATCGACTCCGGCCTGGTTTGGACTCTGGACAAATCCCGGCGTTACATCCGAAGCTGCACCGCAGCGAATCCAAGAATACCAACAAGCGAAAGTATCACAAATGCCAACACAAACCGATCCTGCGTCTTGGCACGCTTCACGGCCTGGGTGTAGGGCATACGGGTAAACGTGGCCATCGAATAGAGCGGGATATACCACCGAGGCAACAGCCGGTGCAGGATCCGGTCCACCTTCTTGCGGAGCAGGAACCATCGCGATCCGGTGCGGTCCCGCATCTCGACAAAGTTGCTAATCGCCAGGTCAGCCAGGGCGTCCACATTCGCCTTGCGGAGCTGGTGGTAGGTCGCAAAGGCCCGGTGCCAGTCCGGCTTATGGCGGCTCATGCACTCGTCGAGCACCAGCATGTCCTCGAAGGCGGCGTTCATCCCCTGCCCGTAGAACGGCACGACCGCGTGGCACGCATCGCCGAGCATGACGAGTCTGCCCGCAACGTACCAAGGGCTCGAGCGAATCGTTGCCAGGGCGCCGACCGGATTGTCGAAGTAGTCTTCCACCAAGGTCGGCAGGTGCTCCATCGCATCGGGAAAGTAAGTTTCGAACACATTGAGCAGGTCGCTCTCGGTCTTGACGGCGTCGAAGCCGTGCGGCCCCTCGAAAGGCCAGAACAACGTGCAGGTGAACGAGCCGTCCTCATTGGGCAATGCAATCATCATGAATGACCGCCTCGGCCAGATGTGCAGGGCGTTCTTTTCGATGCGGTGGGTGCCGCCGGGGCCGGGCGGGATCGATAGCTCCTTGTAGCCGTGCGCCAGGTAGTCTTGGCGAAAGTCAAACCGGTCACGCCGCTGCATGGCCCGACGGACGACGGAAAAGGCCCCGTCCGCACTGAGTATGATATCTCCCCGCACGGTGGAGCGCGCTTGCGTCTTGGTGTCGAGCAGATTGATCGTGGCCGCGTCGATGTCGACGTCCGTGCATTTGCGGTTGAAGAAAAGACTGACCGAGTCGAACTGATCGGCCGCCTCGAGAAGGAGACGATTAAGTCCGGCGCGGGAGACGGAGTTAATGGCCTGCGTGCGATCTCTTCCGTACGGCTGAAACGAGGTCGTGCCGTCAATCGCGTGAATCATGCGCCCGGGCATGGGCACGGCCGACGCCAACACCTTGTCCGCCAGGCCGACTCGATCCAGCGCACACAGCCCGCGATGCGACAGGGCCAGGTTGATCGATCGACCGCCGGGCGCGTCGGACGCACGCAGATCATCGCGCATCTCGTAGACCTCGACCTGGTGGCCTGCTTTCCCGAGATAGGCGGCCGCCAGCGCCCCGCCGGGACCGCCGCCGACGATGATGAACTTTGGATTACTCGCGTCCGACATGTCGCGCCAGAATCCTGCTGAAATTCCACACATCGAGAAACGAGTTATAGAGCGGAACGGGGGCGACACGGATCACATTGGGCTCGCGGAAGTCACAGACGACGCCCTCCCGCTCGAGCGCGTCGTGCAGCTCCTTGGGTCGCTCATGAACCAACATGGATAGCTGGCAGCCACGGGCTTCCGGCTCGCGCGGGGTCACGATTTCAACGCGATCGGGAGCGACGTCGTCGATCAGAAAGCTCAGGTACGCCGTAAGGCGCTTCGATTTTTCCCGAAGAGCCGACAACCCGACCTCATCGAAAAGTTCGTAGGAAGCCTTAACGGCCGCGAGCGATAGCACCGGAGGATTGCTGATCTGCCAGCCGTCGGCACTGGCAACCGGAACGAATTCCGGCTGGAGATGCATGCGGAATCGCGCTTCCGGATCGTTGCCCCACCAGCCGCCGAGTCGGTGCAGCTCGACGTTGGTCGCATGCCGATGGTGAACGAAACACCCCCCCACCGCACCGGGACCGCTGTTGAGATACTTGTAGTTGCACCAGACGGCGAAATCGACATCCCAGTCGTGGAGACGGAGTTCGACGTTGCCGGCCGCATGCGCGAGATCCAGCCCGACCACGCAGCCGTGCTTCTTGCCCGCCGCCGCGATTCGGGCCATGTCGAAGACCTGCCCGGTAAAGTATTGAACCCCGCCGAATAAGACGAGCGCGGTCTCATCGCCCTGCTCTTCGAGTATCGCTTCGATGTCGTTGGTTCGGATTGTGTGTTCGCCGTCGCGCGGCTTGGCGATCACGAGCGCGTCACCCGGATCGAGGCCGTGATGCTGAAGTTGGGTCTTGATCGCGTAAGTATCCGACGGAAAAGCGGCGTCTTCCATCAGAATCTTGAAGCGATCCTTGGTCGGACGATAAAAGGTCGTCATCATCAGGTGAAGATTGACCGTGAGCGAGTTCATGATGACCACTTCGCCGGGTTCGGCGCCGACGAGTCTCGCGGCCGGCCCGCGAAGCGTTTCGTGATACTTGTACCAGGGCGTCTTGGCCTCGAAGTGCCCCCCCACGCCCAGCCCTGCCCAGTCACTAAGCTCCTGATCCAGAGCCGCCTGTACACATTTGGGCATCAGACCGAGCGAGTTGCCGGCGAAGTAGATGACCTCTTTCCCGTCGGCGCGCTTGGGAATGTGAAATTGCCCGCGGTACGCGGCTAGCGGGTCATTCGCGTCGAGTGCCACAGCGCAGGACTCTGCGGTCGAGAATTCAGCGGACTCTTCGGCGTGGCTAGGAGGTTGTGGCTTCATACCGACGGCGTCTTGCGTTGCCATGTTTCCGAGCGCTTGTCGAGCGCGAGAAATTCGGTGGCCGTCCCGAACAACAGGCGATCTCTGGTTTCGACACTTAGATCGCTCATCGAATCTATCAGCGCTCCCGGTCGCGCCTCGCCGAGAGGAAACGGGTAGTCCGACCCGAGCGCGATCCGCTCGGCGCCGATGGTCTTAATGAGATAGCGCAGCGTGTCTGCGTCATGAACCAGAGAGTCGACGTAGAACCGACCTAGGTAGTCTCGCGGGCTGACACTGTTGTCGACGGCGCAGAGGTCCGGGCGTACGTTGAATCCGTGTTCGACGCGACCGATCGTGCCGGGGAACGACCCGCCACCGTGGGCGAATCCGATCCGCAGTCGCGGTAATCGCTCAAGCACCCCACCGAAGATCACGGAACAGATGGCCAGCGAAGTCTCGGCCGGCATCCCCACCAGCCACGGCAGCCAGTACTTGGGCATGCGGTCCTTGCCCATCATGTCCCAGGGATGAACGAACACGGCCGCTCCGAGTTCCTGGGCACATTCCAAGACGGGAAACAGCGCGGGATCGTCGAGGTTCCAATCGTTGACGTGCGTGCCGATCTGCACGCCGGGCATCCCGAGTTCCTTGACGCACCGAGTGAGTTCCTCGATGGCAAGCGACGGATCCTGCATCGGCAGCGTGCCGAGCCCGATGAAACGGCCCGGGTGCTCTGCGACCACGCCGGCGATGTGGTCATTGAGAATGCGCGACAGGTCGTGAGCGTCGGCCGGCTTGGCCCAGTAGCTGAACATCACGGGCACGGTCGAAAGAACCTGAAGCGTTACGCCCGTATCATCGCAATCTTCGATTCGTCGACCCGGCAACCAGCACTGATCCGTAATCTCCCGGAAAGCCTTGTCGTCGATAAACATCCGGGCGCAGCACGGCTTGTGATGTTCCAGCCGGACGAACCCGCCGTAGCCGTAGCGCTCGCGCAAGTCCGGCCAGGACTCCGGCAGAATATGGGTATGGAGGTCGATCTTCAATGGTCAGCGCACGGTGAGTGTCGAACAGGTGCCTGCGACTCCATCGAAGAGGTTCGCCTTTCGCTCTGCGCCACTCGCAATCCCTAGTTTGTCTTTGACTACCCGGTCGACACAAATCAGGACGCCGGCAGCGCTTCCATCGGACCCGGCTTGAGCACTTTGGTTCCGCACTTCTTGCACGTTCGCCGGGCCTCGTCGTCCCAGAACGCCTCCATGGTCTCGCGGAAGTGAACGACGATATCCTTGCAGGCGAACTCGATGTCGCACACGAGTTCTCCACAGTCCTCGCAGTAGAAGACCAGGTGTTCCATTTCATCGGGCGGACGTACGCGCTCGACAACGATCCCCACTGTGTTGGGTGGACGCTGCGGCGAGTGAGGAAGGTTCGGCGGAATGAAGAGGGTGTCGCCCTCGCCCAAGCGGTGGTCGACGATGCGACCGTCCTCGCGCGTGCGCACCAAGATTTCGCCCTCGAGCTGGTAGAAGAACTCCTCCGATTCCGTCACGTGAAAGTCGTTGCGCGCGTTCGGCCCGCCCACCACCATGACGAAGAACGAGGGTCCGCGATACAGGTAGCGGTTACCCACCGGCGGCTTGAACAAGTGCCGGTTTTCTTCGACCCAACTCTTGAGATTCAATACGCTCAGATCCGACATGACATCAACACCTCAAAGTCGAATTATGAGACACTTTTTCTTCCCTTCGCCGCACCGGGGCCTTGGATTCTAATCTGCAGGACAACGGAGTCAAACCAGACACGCTGACCCGTAGATGGTGGCGGTGCGTCGCGGATTCGGCGATATTGGCGGCGATGCCCGAGCACGTGATTATCGACGGAAACAACCTGCTCTACGCCATGTACGAGCACGCGCCGATGCCCCACGTCGGGCGCGAGACGCTAGTGCGGGTGATCGAGCGCTGGGCCGGAACGGGTACCAAAGAGGTGACGCTTGTGTTCGACGGTCCCGACCCGCAAGGCGCCCTCGGCGAGCAACTGCGATCACCGCGGCTCGACGTTCGATTCAGTGCGCCACACACGGCTGACGACATCATCGTGGCCATGGTGCAGGAAACGGGCGACCCCGGTAGAATACGCGTGGTCTCCGGGGACAAGGCCATTCGAGCCGAGGCGGTCTCCCATCGCTGCCGACATGTCACGGCGATTGCGTTCGTCGAGGAACTCTTCCCGCCCAAGGAGCGAACCGGCCCGCCGCCCGAGGCTTCACCCGAAGCGTTGAAGCCGGAGCCGGAGCGCACCACGCAGCAATGGCTGGAGACGTTCGGCTACGACGACCCCGACCCGGAAACATTCGACGGATCTGACGCCATGAGGGGCTGATGGTCTCCAGCGGTGCGACGTGCGGCACACTTCGGTGGGCGAAGTCGCCGCTCCTACTCGCAGATCACGCGGGTCACTTCCGGGATTTGGTTCTTGAGGTTGCGCTCGATCCCCATCGTCAGCGTCATCGTCGACGAGGGGCACCCGACGCACGCCCCGAGCAAGCGGACCGTGACAATTCCGTCCTCATCCACGTCAACGAGCTCGATGTCGCCGCCGTCACTCTGCGCCATGGGGCGCAGCGCCTCGATGACGGAAGCGACCTGTTCGTAGAGTTTCTTCTTGACGGTGCGGCCCATGTTCGTTCAACGCCCGATTCGCCGTGGGAACCTCAGCTGCGGTACGCTACCTCCAGCATAGCGGTCGGATCGGATAACAACAAGCATTCTACGTGCCGAGGGATCTGGCAAGCGTATCGTTCTGTAGAAACAAAAGCTGCTCGAGGTGAACGGCCAGATCGACGCTGGAGACCGCAACGCCGGCGGGCACCTGAAGCGCGACCGGAGCGAAATTCAGGATTCCCCGTATCCCGGCATCGACCATTGCGTCCGCCACGGTCTGTGCGGCTTCGGCCGGGACCGACAGGATGCCAACGCGAATCCCCTCGCTCTCGGTCGCCGCCCGCATGGCGGATATCGGGCGCACCTCGATGCGATGCCGCCCTCGTATCACCGTGCCGATCTTGGCGGGATCGTTATCGAACGCGGCCACGATGCGGAACCCCCGCCTCTCGAACCCGCGAAATGCGAGCAAGGCCCGCCCCAGGTTGCCCACGCCGACCAGCAGGACGAAGGACATCTTGTCGGTGCCGAGAATCGCCCGGACCCGGTCGATCAGCTCGCCTACCCGGTACCCGATTCCCGGATGTCCGAACTGCCCGAAATAGGCAAGATCCTTGCGAACCTGTGCGTCCGACAGGCCCAGAGCCTCCCCCAGCTCCCGACTGGAAACGGTCTTGTGATCGGCGACGTGAAAGGTTTCGAGCTGTCGAAGATAGAGGCTGAGGCGGCGGACCGCGGGCGTTGGAATGTGCTCGGACTTGGCCATGCTATGCTCTTCGGCGGCCCCGGCATCGACAGTGCCGGCGGGATTATATCGCCACTTTCTCACGTGCGTCAAAAGAAACGCGCTGGACTGGAACGAAGGGCGATCCGGCGTCAGGGTGAAACGCTTGACATTCCGCACCAAATGCCGCAATCTGGCGCGCGAATGAACTGGCTTTCCGGTTCGCCGGCGCAGAATCTCAGGCGTAACCGGCCCAACCGTGATACCGGCGGGTGGGTGCTATCACTCCGAGGTCGCGTATTGTTCTCCGGAACGGACTGACAGGAAACGAATCGTTGCGGCGCGAAACACGGACCGACACCATGACCCGACTTTCCACGCGCTGCATCCTGGCGCTTACGCTTTGCCTCGCCACCGCGTCGAGCGTGACCATGGCCCAGCAGCCCGGCCCGGAAGATCAGGCGATCGACCAGATTCGCCAACTGCCCACGATCGGGGCCAACGACCAGCAGCGGATCAACGACTGGATCAACGCGCAGGTCGGCAAGTTCACGGACTTCAACGCGTTCCGCAAGCGCATCAGCGACCAATTCACGCACGCGAACAACTCGTCACAGTTTCCTGCGGCTCTAGCGACGCAGACTGCGGCCGTCGCTGTGGCCCAGGCTGCCGCCCCGGACATGAATCTTCGCTTGGCGCGGGCCATCGCCCGATCGCTCTACGACATGAACTTGCCCGAGACGTTTCCCGGTTTTATCGCCCTACTTGGATCGAAGGACGCCGCGACGCGGTACCTGTGTGCGTCCGGCCTCTCGATGAGATCCGTAAAACGGGCCATCGCGGCGGACAAGGCGAAGCTCGATCGAACGGTCGCCGCTCTACGCACGGTGGGATCGACCGAAGCGGATCCGGTCGTGGTCGGGCGAATCTACGAGGCGCTGGCCTTCCCCGCCCAAACCGCGGACGTCTTCGACGCCTACCTGGCCCTTCTCGATCATCGTCTGACCGCTCGACGTCGCCCCGGATCCGTCGCCGACGGCGCGGAGCAGTTCGCCTATGCATTTTTCCTCGAGCCCAATGTTGTCGCAGCGCTCAACGCGAACCAGAAAGTGGAACTCGCGAAACGCATGGCCGTGTTGATGCGATTGGACGCACAGCGGTACATCGCGCCGAAACTGGGCTTCAGCGAGGCCGACCGGATCGAACGCACGCTTTGGTCGGCGGAAGAGTTCCTGTCGGGTAGCGCCATGCTCGGCAGCAAGGGTGGGAAGATTCGCAAGGCACTACAAGCCGGCGGACAAAAGAACAGTGCGGCCGTCCTCGAAGAAGTCTACAACTGGGTCGGCCATCCCGCGTCCAACATCCCGGGCGCCCTAAACGCCGCCGCGTGGGGCGTTCCCATCGGCGCCCCGTAGGCCGCTATCGCACGTTGAAGTATTTGGCCTGCTTGTGGTGGACGATCAGTGCGGTGGTGGTTTGCTCCGGTTCGAGTTGGAACTCCTCGCTAAGGGCCACACCGATGCGATAGGGTTTCAGAAGCGGCCACAACTTGACCTGATCCTCCAATCGCGGGCAGGCGGGATAGCCGAAGCTGTAGCGCGATCCCTGGTAGCGCTGCTTGAAGATCTGCTGCTTCTCGCGGGCGTCGCTGCCGGCGATGCCCCACTCCATACGAATCTGCTTGTGAATCATCTCCGCCAGCGCTTCGGCCAGCTCGACCCCGAGCCCGTGCAGATGCAGATAGTCCTTATAGCGGTCGGCCTCGAACCAGTCGTGTGCCACCTCGCTGACACGGCGACCGGCCGTGCAGACCATGAGCGCGGCCACATCGAACTGACCACCCGAGATCGGCTTGAAGAAATCGCTGAGACACCAGTACGGCGGCTTGCCCATGCGCGGAAAGTCGAACCGGGCAAGTTCCTTGTCATGGTCATCCGGGTCGAACAGAATCAATGTGTCACCGTCCGACTGGGCCGGCCAGAAGCCGTAAATGGACTGGAGCTTGAGGATGTTCTCCGTCGCGCACTGATCGAGGAGGCCGCGCAGGATCGGGCGCACTTCGGCGTCGATGTACTGCTTGAACTCCTCCGGGCTGCGGCGGTTTTTTCGATAGCCCCACTGAACCTGAAAGATCATGTTTTCGTTGAGGTACGCCAGCGCGGCCTTGGGGTCGATTTTTTCGATGACCCGCGCTCCCCAGAACGGCGGCTCGGGGACCGGTTCGTCACGGGAGATATCCGATACCGGCGGAACAAAGCCATGCCTCTCGGATGCCTCGTCGTGCAGGGTCTGCGCCCCGGTGGGCTCCGTCGCGCCCGATTCGCTGGGGCTCCATTCTGAAGTGTCGGCGCCGGGAGCAAGAACCTCGGCCCGGGTCGAGACCGTTTGTGCGGCCGCTGCCGGCTTTGCCTTGACGTCGATCTCGCCGGCCATCATCGCGTCCATCAGCTCCAGACCGGCGAAGGCGTCTTTCGCATAGAACAAGGCGCCGTTGTATTCCGGCCGGAGATCCTGCTCGACGTATTTGCGCGTCAGCGCCGCCCCGCCCAGAATCACCGGCACGTCGACGCCGCGCTCGTTGAGCACCGAAAGGTTTTCGCGCATTACGACGGTCGACTTGACCAGTAGCCCGGACATGCCGATGGCGTCCGCGTCGTTGGCCTCGGCCGCTTCGATGATGTTGCCGATCGGCTGTTTGATGCCCAGGTTGTGAACGGTGTAGCCGTTGTTGGTCAGGATGATGTCGACGAGATTCTTGCCGATATCGTGAACGTCGCCACGGACCGTCGCTAGCACGATCGTCCCCTTGCCCCCGGTCTCGGCCTGGTCCATGTGCGGTTCGAGGTAACGCACGGACGCCTTCATCGTTTCGGCCGACTGCAGCACGAACGGAAGCTGCATCTGTCCCGCCCCAAACAGATCGCCCACGGTTTTCATGCCGTCGAGGAGGATGTTGTTGACGATGTCCAGCGGGCGGTGCGTCAGCATCGCCTCGTCGAGGTCTTCCTCGAGCCCGACGCGGTCGCCGTTGATGATGCGTCCCTTGAGGCGGTCTTCGACCTTTTTGGGTTTTTCCTCCTCGGTTTTCGTTGCGGCAGCCGCGTCCTCGAAGGCTCTGAGGAGTTCGTGCAACGGATCGTATCCCTCGCGGCGGCGATCGAAGATCAGGTCCTCGGCCAATCGGCGGTGTGTCTCGTCAATCTTGAACAACGGCTGGATGCCGGT
Source organism: Planctomycetota bacterium (assembly GCA_022561415.1). The sequence goes on along the minus strand of JADFRH010000009.1, from coordinate 3,977 downwards.
CGTGTGCAGGATGGCCGCGTCGAGGCCGTTCTCACGGGCGAAATGGAGAAACACGCTGTTGAGCACGCGACGGGCCGGCGGCTTGATGCCGAAGCTGATGTTGCTCAGCCCGAGCAGTGTGTGAATGCCGGGGCATGCTTCTTTGATTTTCACCAGCGCTTTCAGCGTTTCCTCCCCGAGCTTGCGATCGTCCTCGTTGCCCGTGCAGATCGTAAACGTGAGCGGATCAAAAATGAGATCGGAAGGCTGGATGCCGTGGCGATTCGTAACGAGGTCAAAGATGCGCCGGGCGACCTCAACCTTGCGCTCGGCGGTCTTGGCCATTCCCTCCTCGTCGATGGTCAAGGCGATGAGCGCCGCACCATACCGCTTGGCAAGCCCGCATACTTTGTCCAATCGCTCTTCGCCGTCCTCGAGATTGATCGAATTGATGATGCACTTGCCGCCGACCAGTTTCAGGGAGGCTTCTATGACAGGCACTTCGGTGCTGTCGATCACGAGCGGAGCCGTTACGTCTGCCCGGAACCGCTCGAGCACCGCGGTCATGTCCGCCACTTCGTCGCGGCCGACGTAAGCAGCGCATACGTCGAGCAGATGGCTGCCGTGACTGACCTGCTCGCGGGCCATTTTCACCATGCCGTCGATGTCGCCGGTCGCGAGCAGCTCACGGAATTTCTTCGATCCGTTGGCGTTGGTCCGCTCGCCGATGGCGAGCACCGCGTTCTCCTGTTCCAGGGTGACCGCCTGGTAGAGGCTGCTGACGGCCGCCTCCGACGTGACGCTACGGGGTTTGGGCTTCCTGCCGGCGATCGCATCCACCACGGCCGCCAGGTGTTCCGGTGTCGTTCCGCAGCAGCCGCCGACGATGTTCACGCCGTCGACCTCGACAAACTCGAGTAGCCACTTAGTGAGTTCCGCCGGCGTCAGCGAATAATAGGGCTTTCCGTCGACAAGCTGCGGAAGACCGGCGTTGGGCTGAATCATGAGCGGTCGCTCGCAGTGCCGCGCGAGGTACCGAACATACTCACCCATTTCCTGCGGACCGGTCGCACAGTTCAGCCCGATGGCCGCCACCTGATCGTACACCTGCAGCGCGACGACGGCGGCCGCGATGTCCGTCCCGACCAGCATGGTGCCGGTTGTCTCGATCGTCACCGTGCAGAAGATGGGGACGCGGCTTCCGGCGTCGTTCATGGCGTCGGTGGCGGCCACAATCGCGGACTTCGCCTGGAGAATGTCCTGACAGGTCTCGACGAGAATCACGTCGACGCCGCCGGCGATCAGCCCGCGGGCCTGCTCTCGGTAGCTCTCCACCAGTTCGTCCCAGGTGGTCTGACCAAGAGATGGCAGTCGCGTGCCCGGGCCGATCGAGCCGACCACGTAGCGGGGGTGCGAGGGCTTCTCAAATTCCCGGCACGCCTGCCGTGCGATCTCCACGGCGCGCTTGTTGAGTTCGTAGGTTTCTTTTTCGAGCCCGAACTCGGAAAGCACCAGCTTGCTGCCGCCGAAGGTGTTGGTGCCGACCGCGTCGCACCCCACGGCAAGGAACGATCGATGGATATCGAGCACCACGTCGGGACGGGTGAGCACGATCACTTCCGAGCAGTTCTCGAGATCGTTGTAATCTGAGAGCGGTAGCTCACACTGATGCAGGCTCGTGCCCATCGCCCCGTCGAAGACAAGGACGCGCTGCTCGAGGGCTTCCAGAATGGAGGGTCCGTTCATATTTGAGTTGTCGGTTCAGACGCGGGCATCGCCCCACGCGGACCGCTATTAACCGCTCACGCGCTCGTAGCGGATTTCCATTCCCTTCGATTCGCTGCCGTCCGCACGCCCAAAGTACATTTCCATAAGGTGATGATCGTTGTCCTGTAGCGTAATGACCGATCGCTTCTTCATCGGGTTGCCATCGGAACCTGTCATCTCGCCGATCATCGTCCAGACCTTGCCTCCGGCATCGACCTTACCGGATTCGGTTTGCATGATCGTTGACGCGCTGTCGATCCAGAACCCTTCGTACTTCTTCGTGGTCTTGTTGTAGCCCCAGTAGCCGCGACCTTCGAAGTTCGCGAACGGGCCGTCGTTTGGATCTCCCGTGTAGACCTGATGAAGGAAACGCCCTTCGAGATCGAAGGTGTTGGTTATCTTACCGGTCGATACCATCGGGTCGCCCGGACCCATCCACATCTTGACCTCGGCCTTGAACGTCCCAACGAACGGCTCGAGCCGCTTGTGATCTTCGGTGGCGGCCGACATTTCGGCGAAGTCGCATTCTGTTGACATGGTAAGAACTCCTTTCCGATTGACGCTTCGCGTTCGATTCCGTGATCCAACCCGCTGGCAAGCAGACAATGCCACGTGGGCGATGGGCACGAACGCGCTTGGCTCTACAAACATCCCGCAAGAAGCTCATTATCCGGCTTTCCGGCGTTTCTTGCAAGAGATGCGTGTATCGCGGATGCGTCCGAGGCCGGGCGCTGCATCTCGCTCGATTAGGGGGTGACAAGCTGTGCGATCGAGAGCACGACGGGCAAGGCCGCTACGGCGACGGCCGCCAAGGCAAGTCTGCGACCGGCGCGTGGTCTCCTGCGACCGATCACTTCGCAGATGAGAACGACCGTCACGACAAGGCTGAACTTGTAGATGAGGATGGCCCGAAGTCCGCCGGTGGCGATTATGGTGTCGGCTATGACGTTAACTTCGGTGCCGCCGAGCTGCAGGATGAACCAAGTCAGGACGATGTCGGCCGCTGAGAAAAGGACGAACCACTTGTACGCCTTGGGGTAGAGCATGGCCGGTAGGGAAAACCAGCCGATGCGGCGCCGTGTTCCCGTCTCCTTAGCCGGAACGAACGAGGCGCCACATTCCGGACAGTAGGCAAATGACGCGGTGGCGGGACGATATCCACACGCCGCGCACACAGCCGATCCATCAGATTGAGAGCGTTTTGACCACATACAGGCGGATTCGGCGATAACCCCCAATTATTCGCAGCCGCATAGGAGACGTTCTGCGCTATGGCTAGGCCGCATCCGGCCAGAGCCAGCCGAACGTGCCCGCGGTCACCAGACCGTACACCACGCCGTCGAACACGAACTTGAGCGTGACACCCCAGGTCTGCCCCTTCCAGATCGATTCGGGAAAAGCGCTTAAGGCGTAGGCGAGCATCGCCACGGTGGCGGTCACGCGAAAGACAACCATGAAATCCGCACCGCGACTCAGCGCGAGCGTCGCGACGTATGCGATGACGCAACCGAGCACGACCGTATAGACAAACCACTGAAACAAACTCTTGCCGATGGCCATCGGACCGTTGGGCAGCACGGTGAGCCACGCGACCGGACCCTGGCTGTATTTCTCAATCATTTCCGGCGTGCCCATGTCCTTCATGGAAGCCGAAAACGGAAACATGTACATGCCCGGCTCGACGCCCTGCCCGCGTATCGTCTCCATAATTCTGTCTTCACCGGGCAGCTTCTTGTAGTCGCCGTTGTGAATCTGCAACACCATGTGAAGGATGGAGCTCGCCACGAAGACAAACACGGCCGACAACAGAATGGGAAGCCAGAGCTCTGTCACTGAAATCATGCCGAATCTCCTGAGATGTAGTTTTCTTGAACCGCCAAGCCGAGCGCGCTCTTCGGGCCAGACGATCCGGCTGCGAACGACCCTCGAACGTTTCGATTATCTCAGAACGACTTGATTCTGTAAACGCCCGCAAGTGACCCAAGAACAGCCATCGCGGTGGCAAGGCCACAGGCCCCGCCTGCGCCCAACGCGACCGCGATGGAACTTGATTCGCTGATGAACACGGTGGCCAGAACTACGGAAACGGCACGACGCAGCGTCCCAGCCACGAGGATTCCAGGCTTATCCCACACTCGGGACGCCGGCCCGATGCGTTACCGCGTAGATCGTATTCGCATTTCGGACACAGCCTCGCGTCGGGCACACCGCACATGCGCCCTACTTGCCGG